>JADGRD010000696.1 GCA_017881285.1 Pseudomonadota bacterium
CCGATGATTCTCGATCCGCTGATGAGCTACGCGGATGCCATCGTGATGGCGTGGCTGCCCGGCACCGAGGGCACCGGCATCACGGACATCCTGTTCGGCGACGCCAAGCCCTCGGGCAAGCTGCCGCACAGCTGGCCGCGCTCCATGGCGCAAATCCCCATCAACTACGGTGACGCCACCTACGATCCGCTCTATGCTTATGGATTCGGCCTGACCTACTGACGGGCCCCCCGTGCCTTCGCCCGAAGGAGGTGCCAGGCCTGGGGGAATAGTCGACACGCTCACAGAACAACCATGACGCGTACATCGCTTGCCAAGGTGCGCTTCGGATTCGTTGGGATATTGGGTGTCCTTCCCATGTTTGCGAGTTGCGACGGCGGCGGCGCTCCAGGCGCAGTCCGTGACGGAAGCGCGCCGGGTACGGGAGGCTCGACGGGAATTGTGTCAAGTACGGCAGGCGCGTCAGGCACGGGAGGCGCATCGAGCACCGGAGGCACGCCCGGCACGGGCGGCAGACCCGGCACGGGCGGCGCATCGAGCACCGGAGGCGGACCCGGCACGGGAGGCACATCGAGCACCGGAGGCGCGCCCGGCACGGGCGGCAGACCCGGCACGGGCGGCGCATCGAGCGCCGGAGGCAGATCCGGCACGGGCGGCAGACCCGGCACGGGCGGCGCATCGAGCACCGGAGGCGGTCAAGGCACGGGGGGCGTAGCGAGCACGGGAGGTTCCTCGGTCCCGGGCGACGGTGGCACCACGCCCGACACCTCTCCCGCGCCGGATGGCGCGACCGACACCACCGGGGGGGCGGCCGCCGTGCGCTTGGAGGGGAGATTCGACATGACCGATACCACGCGGCCTTCCTTCGGTTGGTCCGGCAGCGCGATGATCGCGCGGTTCCAGGGCACGGGGGCGACCTTGCGCATCGACGGCAGCCCCAACCAGTTCGCGGTGGTGGTGGACGGCACGGTGTCGTCGTCGGTTCTCAAGGTCGTGAGCGGCACCACGCAGTACTCGCTGGCGACAGGGCTCGCCGCCGGCGTCCACGACGTGGTCGTGTGGAAACGCACCGAGGGCAACCAGGGCGAGAATCGCTTCCTAGGACTCGACGTGACAGGCGGACAACTGCAAGCGCCCGCCGCGGCGCCCGACCGTCGCATCGAGATCTATGGTGACTCGATCACCGCGGGCTATGGCATGGATGGCGTCGGGCCGAGCTGTCCCTGGTCCGCGGACACCGAGAACCACTATCTCACCTACGGCGCCATCTCGGCGCGGAATCTGAGTGCCGATCTCCACGCCATTGCTTGGTCGGGCATCGGGATGTACCGGAACTATGGGGTCTCAACGGCCTCGTCGGACGCCATGCCGTACGTGTACGCGCGCACCTTGGCCTCGCAATCGGGGAGCGTCTGGGATTTCGGCCCCTGGCAGCCGCACGCGGTGGTCATCAATCTGGGCACCAACGACGCCTCGACCAGCGGGGATCCGGGCGCCGCCTACGAGACCGCCTACCTGGGGTTCGTGCGCTCCTTGCGCGGAAAGTACCCGAACACGTACTTCGTGCTGACCATCGGCCCCATGCTCGACGGCAGCAACCTCACCGCCATCAAGGGGCACCTCCAGAACGTGATCAAGACCCGCAGCGGCGAGGGCGACACCAAGATGTCGTTCCTGGAGTTCCCGGTGCAGGTCGCGGCGGACGGCTATGGCTGTGACTGGCACCCCAGCCCCACCACCAACGCCAAGATGGCCACCTTGCTCACCGCCGAGCTGAAGACGCGTCTGGGTTGGTAAGTCGCCGCTCAAAGGTAACTCTTGCTCCCAGCCCGACTTGTCGCCCGACGCCCGACGGCAAAATGCATCCAGTGTAGTGTTGGAAGCCCTCGTGACCCACGAAAGCATCGCCCACGGAACCACCAAGTTTGGAGAGCTCGTCCTCCGCAGGCGACCTCGAGAGGACGACGCAGCTTCGTCCGGAGTGTGTGAGCTGATCTC
The DNA here is from genome assembly GCA_017881285.1 of Pseudomonadota bacterium. GTDB lineage: Bacteria > Myxococcota_A > Polyangia > Fen-1088 > Fen-1088 > Fen-1118. Next base: position 1,999 of record JADGRD010000696.1, read on the forward strand.
CAATGGGGTCTTTCTGATGGATTCGGAGGACGCCTCGACCGAACGCAGGCTTGCGTCTGCATCGCTGGCACGCGTGCCGCATCCTGAAATCGTCGTGATAGGGGGACTTGGCCTCGGCTTCACGTTGATGGAGGTCAGCGCTTCCCCAATGCCGCGGGCAATCCACGTGGTCGAGATCGAAGGTCTCCTGGTGGATTGGGCTTCGCAGGGCTTGCTACCACATGCACGATCGGCCTTGCAGGACCCGCGCGTGCAGGTGCATATCGCAGACCTAGGGACCTATGTGCAATCGCTCACGCCCGGAAGCGTGGACCTCATCTTGATCGATGTCGACAACGGTCCTGACTTCCTCGTTCACGAGTCAAATGCGTCGCTCTATCAGTCGCCATTCCTCGAGACATCACGCCTGACGCTTCGGTCCGGTGGCCTGCTTACGGTTTGGTCGTCGTCCCGATCCGTCAGGCTACATGATGCATTGACCGAAGTATTCGGCCACTGCGATGAGGTCGCTTTCAACGTCACGCGCGCCGGACGCCAATTCGAGTACTTCCTCTACTTCGCGTCGCATCGCTGACGCGCAGCCGTCTGGCACCCTGACCTTGCCCCGGATTCGTGGACGCCTCCCATAGAATGGAGGTCACGCCAGTATTCTGAGAGGGACGTGGCTCGGATGTCTTAGGCTCACCGCGCCGGGAATGGCACAACCGGTGGGAATTCTTGGGGAGACCGGGAGAACGACCCCGCTCTGCTGCAAGTTCACGCGGGCTGGTTGGTGGCACGATTGCTGCTGGTCGCCAAGTACGTCGGCACGGATAGCCCAGGAGGACCCCCATGAAGCGCAGGCATTCCCTACTCGAGCTCCCAGCAGCATTGATCGCTTTCGTTGTCTTGTCTGGCCTGGGGTGTGGCGGCATTGGGGACAGCCCACAGCAGAGCACCACGAAGACGGACGACTGGTCCTTGACTCCCAGCAGTGCCAGCG
>JADGRD010000080.1 GCA_017881285.1 Pseudomonadota bacterium
TTGCTTGCCGTGCTCATCGTGATCGAGGCGGTCGACGTCACGTTCGCCGTCGATTCCATTCCCGCCATCTTCGGCGTGACCACCGACGTCTTTATCGTCCTCACCTCCAACATCTTCGCCGTGCTCGGCCTGCGTTCCCTCTACTTCCTCGTCTCCGGGCTGGCGCAGAAGCTGGCCTACCTGAACTACGGCATCGCGACGGTGCTGGCCTTCATCGGCGCCAAGATCGTGCTCGGCCCTTGGGTGACCATCCCGGTCGGTCTCTCCCTCACCATCGTGCTGGGGGTTCTGCTCGTGGCGGCGGGAGCCTCGCTGCTAGCCCGCAATTCTCGTAGCGGCGACTCCGGCTGACGGTGGTGCGGGCTAGCGATCGCGTCGGCAGAGGCCGGCTTTGCCGGCCGGAGCCACAGCGCGGGAGGGTTTGGGAACCCTCCCAGGGTTCCCACGACAATTATCCCTCAGCGGCTCAAGAAGTAGATCAGCAATCCGATGACCAGCACGACGGCGCCGATGACGACGGCCACGCGCTTGGCCTCGTAGCGATTGGCGCGCGTGTCCATCGCCTTGAGCGCCTCGTCGATGTGCTGGCGCAGCTCGTCGGTGGTCGTGTGGCGATCGTCGCGCGCCTTCGCGCACATCTTCTGCACGAGCGCATCGACAACCTCGGGAATCCCGGCTTCGGGCTTGAGCGAGGAGGGCGGGGGCGGCGGCTCCTGCAAGTGAAACTGGATGATCTCGGTGGTGCTCTTCGATTTATTGAAGGGCAGCTCGCCGGTCAGCATCTCGTAGGACACCATGCCCAGAGCGTAGATGTCCGAGCGACCGTCGAGCGGCTTGCCGCGAAGTTGCTCGGGCGACATGAACTCGAGGGTGCCCACCGTCTGACCGATGGCGGTCAGCGCCGGCGCGTCTTTGCCGCCGTCGCCCGACTTGATTTTGGCGATGCCGAAGTCGAGCACCTTGACGAAGTCCTCGCCGTCGCGCTCCTCGACCATGATGTTCTCGGGCTTCATGTCGCGGTGGACGATGCCCTTGGCGTGCGCTTCGCCCAGCGCGTCGGCGACCTGGTCGAGAATGCGCAGGCAGCGCTCGACCGGCACCATGCCGAAGGCGCGCTGGATGTCCTGCAGGCTTTGCCCGCGCACCAGTTCCATGGCCAGGTAGAGCACGCCGTCCTCGGTCTGGTCGAAGTCGTAGATGACGACGGTGTGGGGGTTGCGCAGCTTCGAGCAGGACTCAGCCTCGCGACGGAAGCGCGCCACCACCGTGGGGTCCGACAGACTCTGGGGGTGCAGAACCTTGAGCGCGACCGGCCGCTCGGTCGCTACCTGCATACCCTCGAACACGGCTCCGAAGCCACCCTCGCCGATCTTGCGCTTGACCAGGTAGCGGTTGTTGAGCGTCCGTCCGACCAGGCGGTCGAGGGAAACCGGGACCGGTTCGCGCCCCAGCGCCGAGGCAATGGGCGCCGAAATGGCTCCGGAGCGGGCGAGGGGCATGTGGATGGGAACCCCCTGCGCGGGGCTGGCGTGGGGCACGGACCTGGGCATGCCCGAAACCCGGTCGAGCAACTGATCGAAATGGGGAGCCTCGGCCACCGGAGTCGCCGGCTTGGGCGGCGTGGGCAAGGCGGCGCCGCACACCCCGCAGAAGTGCGCCTCCGCATCGGCGGGGGACTTGCACTGGGCACAGATCCGGTTGGCGACCATGGTTAGCGCGAGGGGGTGGGGGGCAGGGTGTCAGGGGATGCGGGAAGCGACTTCACCGTCGGTGCGACGCTTCCCTTGACCGCCTGGCGCGGGGAAGTAGTCGATGGCAGGTCCGGCAGGTTCGTTTGCTGGAAGGCCAGAAACAGGGCTCCACCAAGCGCGGCAAGCAAGGTGACCAGGACGAAGGTCAAGAAGGGCCGCGAGCCGGTCTCCTCCGTCGTGGGGATCTCGTGGCTCGCCGAGGGCGTCGAAGCCGTTGTGCTGACCAGATTGGTTGGCATGGCGCCCGGACTGCCGGCGTCGGCGGGGAGGGGGAACTCCTCGGTGGTCTTCTCGCCGGTCGTTCGCGGCGCCACCCTGACTGGTTCGGGATCCTCCGGATCCACGCCCGGGTCGAACGCGGCAAAACCCAGCACCGGGTTGGGTTCGGGCTCGGGCAGCCCATCGCCGTCGAAGCGGGCCACCACGACGCTGATGTTGTCCGGACCCTCGTGTTCATTGGCCTTGGTGATGAGGGCTTCGCAGGCCTTTTTGAGATCGGTTTCGGAGAGCAGGATGGCCTTCATCTCCTCGTCGGTGACCGGGCCGTGCAGCCCGTCCGAGGACACCAAGATCACGTCGCCGCGGCACAGGTCGACGTGGGAGAGCACGACGTCGACCTTGTCCTGCACGCCCAGGGCCTGGAGGATGATGTTGGCGTGCTCGAAGCTCTTGGCCTCCTCGGCGGTCATGGCGCCGGCCTCGATGAGCTGCCAGGCAAGAGACTGGTCCTTGGTGAGCTGAGCCAGTTGCCCGGAACGCAGGATGTAGCAGCGTGAGTCGCCGATTTGACCGATGAGGAGCTTGCGGTCCACCAGGCACGCGGCGGTGCAGGTCGTCCCCATGCCGCGCTCGTTCTGGTTGAGGCGCGATTGGGCGTTGATTTTCTCGTTCGCGTTCTCGATGGCCCGGCGCAACCGCCGAGCGTAGCGCTGCCGCGTGGTCGCGTCACCGGCTTCCATGTCGATCGAGATGGAGTCGACCGCCATGGTAGAAGCCACCTCGCCTGCCGCGGCGCCACCCATGCCGTCGCAGACCAGGAAGAGCGCCCCCTTGGGACCGATCTTCCACTCCAATACCTCCTCGGGCGAGGAGGTTCGCAACCCCGTTTCGGCGTTGGCGATCAGGAAGTTGTCCTCGTTGTGCTCGCGGATCTGGCCGACATCGGTCTTGCCGAACGTGGTGATCTTGATGTCCGAAGAGCTTTCCATCCCGCTAGCCGTAACTCGCCGTGCTGTGAGGGGGTGATGACAATAGCTTCGCCCTAACCTGGCTCGAAGCGCAAGAGCTCATCGCCGAGCCGAATCATTTGCCCGGGTTCCAAGACGTGTTGGCCTGTCAAGCGCACGTAGGTTCCGTTCGAGCTTCCCAGGTCGGAGATGAGGGCGCGGTTGCCGCGAAATTGCAGCAAGGCATGCCGGCGGGACATGAACTCGTCGTCCGAGAAGACGATGTCGCCTTGCTCGCGCCCGAGGATCAGATCGCCGCGCGTCAGGTGGTAGACGTCGCGGCTGGTGCCCGCGGCGGTGATCTGGCGCAGGCGGCCCCAGGGCGACTTGAGCGGGGTGCCGAAGAGAATCATGCCGTGCTCGACCGCGGGACGCAGGGTCTTCTCCGCGTCGGGAACCGCCTCGAAACGCAGCACCTGCTTGCCCACGAGGATGTAGCTGCCGTCCGGCAACTCGACCGGGGCGGTGATGCGAATGTAGACGCCATTGCGTCCCTCCAGCGGGGTGATGACGAACTGGCCGGCGCGGGACAAGATACGCGCGTGCCGCTCGGCGAGATGCTTGTCGTCGAAGCGGAGATCGCCCTCGGTGCGGCCGAGGTCGATCTGTTCGCCAACCAGGGCGTAGGATTCGCCGTCCGAGCCATCCCGCCGGACCGCGACCAGGCGTGGCCCACCGGCGCGCGTGGCCGCGGCCAGGGAGGGCCGCGCGGCCACGGCGGCGGCCAGGGCCGCCGAGGCGTCGGCGCTCATGGGCGTGGTGTGCCCCAGTCGCCTACCGCAGGAGAAACAGAAGTTGGTGTCGAGCGGGTTGCGGTTCCCGCAACCGGAGCAGATGAGCGCGGAGCCGGCGGCGGCGGCGCTGGTGACGGCCGCGCCGCAGCGATGGCAGAAGGCAGCGCCATCCGCGACTACGCCTCCGCACTGGAAACAGGTCAACATCGGAATTCAGGCAGGAAGGCTATCCCATCTCGAGCCCGCGAGGGAGGAGAAGCGGAAAGATTAGACCTGGACCCGAGAAGCATTGCAAGGCGGCCCGTCCTCTACTAAAAGTCTGGCGGCAACATCACCGCAGATCTGGGGCCAGTCGCCCGGCCAATCACAGTGTCTTTCTTTTTACCAGCGATTCCGGAAAGCGTCAATTTCCCTCGGCGGAGAACGCCCGTGCGGGAAAACGGGCGTGGGCGTCGAGGCGGACGGGCGCGCGCCGCGCTCCTCGCGCTGGTGGTCGGTGGGGTTGCGGCGTGCGGCCCGGTGGTCGGGAATGCCCCCTTCTCCGCCCGCCCGGACACCTTGCAGCCGGGCGATCTGCTCGGTCCCTTCGACGGCATGGTCATCGACGCCGAGACCGAACGGCCCATCGCCGCCGCGACGGTGGTGGGTTCCTGGGCCTTCGAGCGCGGCATCGGCCTGCTGGGACCGGCCGGTTTTCGCGAGTGCGCCCGGGAGACGAGCGCGGACGGTCGCTACCACATTCCCCGTCCCGAGGACGTGCCGACCGGCGGGTCCATGCGCCTGCGGCGATTCACCCTGATCGTCTACCGGCGGGGCTATGTCGCCTACCGCAGCGATTTCAAGTTCGGCAGCGGTGAGCAGCGCCACGACTTCAGTCAGCGGGGCAACAAGGTGCGCCTGGACAAGTGGTTGCCGGCGCTGGAGCATCGGCGTCATCTCGCGTTTCTCGGTGGCGGAGAGGCCATCCGCAAGGCCGCCGGGTGGGAGGCGCAACCGGCCAGTCTGGAGCAGGAGGGCAAGGCGATGCCCCTGGTCGCGGAGACGCCCGCGGAGGGCGTGGTCGCCCTCGCCAAGCGGATGCTCGACGTTTCGCCGCTGCTTTCCGCCGAGGAGGTGCGCGGGGTGACCGGCTTCGCCGGGGAATTCGAAATCGGGCGGTTGACGGATCGTGTGCGGAGCGACGTGTACGACAGCCGGCACTTCAAGGCCAAGGGCAAGAGCGAAGCTTTCGACGTGGGGGTGCGCGTATGGTCGATCGGCGCCACGGCGGCGGAGGCGCAGTTCGGCAAACTCAAGGGCGAACTGCCGGCCGCGGTGGCCACCGAGGAGATCGGCGACCGATCCTTGCGCGCCCGCGGCGGAGACGTGTCGGGGCTGGCCTTCCTCCTGCGGGAAAGGGGACTGGTCGTCCAGATCAGCTGTGGCACCTCGCAGTGCACGGACGCGGGCATGCTCCTGCGCCTGGCCAAGCTGGTCGAAAGCCACGTCGGTGAACTGGGGGCGGTCCAGGAACCGAAGGTCCCGGCGAAAACCGGGGTGGGAGGCCCGCCATGAAAACGCGCACGGGACGCCAGGCGGGAGCACTGGCACTCGGGCTGGTCCTCTGGGCCACCCGGCCGGCGCTGGCCTGGGATCCCGCCACCACCCACAGCGGGCTCACCGAACGCGCGCTGGCGGCCTCGAGGTTCCACGCCACCCTCGTCGAGCGACTCGGCCGCCCGCTCGGTGGCTTCGAACCCCTGCGGCTCGACACGAGCGTGCTGGATGCGGATACGGCCCGGAGCCTCAAGGCCCGCCTGGATCGATTCGACCCAGCGGGTGGCTATCGGCCCAGCGCCGATGGTGTCGCCCTGGCGTCCGCGTGGGTGCGGGCCGGCGCCGTTTTGGAGAAGACGCCGCCCGAGCGCGGCCGCCACCACTTCCTCGAGCCGGGCCAGCGCGCGGGGCTCGACGACGGGCCGGGGCTGTCGGGCACCTTGCACGCGGCCCGTCTCACCCTCGACGACGGGGCGACCGTGCGCGACAGCGCGACCGGCCTGGCCTTCGCGCTTGAAGGGTTGCCCGCTCTCGCTTGGCTGTGGTCACCCCACAATGATCTCGGGGTGCCGGCCTTCCTCGACCACTGGGCGCGCGCGGTCAGCGCGCCGAGCGGCGTGGAACGCGAGACCTCGCTCGTGCGCGCCCTGCTCGCGCTCGGCGGCACACTTGCCGTGCTAGAGGACATGGGCCAGCCGGCCTTCGTTCGCAATGACTTCCGCGGCGAGTTCCTCGCGCACGACACGGGTTCACCCTTCGAGCGCTTCGTAGCGGATCGCTTCGGCGCCATGGCCTTGCCTGCCCCCGTGACCCCAGTCGAGCGTCCCGACGTGGACAGCTTCTTCGTGGCCAAGGACGGCAAGGGATTGGCGCAACGGACCCAGGCGCGCTTCTTTTCCGCGGGGACCTTGCCGCAAGACGTTCGCCTCGACGCCGGGGAGAAGCCCGCGGATCTCTTGCGCGTGGTCAACCAGACGCTGCCTTTCGCCGTCCCCGAGGTTACGACGCTGGAGCTTGGGCAAACTGGCCGGACTCACTATGTCCAGCAGGACGGAGTCCGCGTGCTCGCGTACCAGCGCAACGCGAACAAGATCCACTTCTTTCTCGACGACAAGGTCTACGCCGACTGCGCGCGTCGTTGGCTGCCGGAGGTGGAAGGCTATGCCGCGGGCCTGGTCGATCACCTGTTGCGCGTGACGCTCGCTCTCTCGATCGCCGAACAGCACGTTTCGGTCACCGTCAGCGGGGTGGCCGGTCAGCTTGAAACGGGGGCGATCCTGCACGTCCTCGCGGAAGATGGCGCGGGCGTACGCAAGGAAATCGCGCAGGCCCCAGTCCAGCCGGACGTGGCCCTGACCTTCGCCGTCCCGCCGGGGACGCGCACGATCGCGGCTTACGCGCGCGGGCGCGACGCGGGCGGCGAGTTCGTCGCGGCCGGGGAAACCACTGCGCCTTGACCGGGCGGCGTACTACGGCCAGCCTCTGCGAGCCTCCGGCCTCTAGTCTCCAGCCTACTGCCTATTCAGGATCTCGGATGGGACCGCGCTGCCCGCCTGGGATAGCTTGGTCGCCAGCGTCGAGTGCGCGCCGGTGACGGTGAACGAGCCGGCGCCATCCTCGCCGGGAATCCAAGTCAGAAGGGCGTGGGCCGAAACCTGTCCGTCCAGGCTCGCCTTGGGTTCTGCGATCTCGACGACCCTGAGCGAGCCATCGGGAAGCACCGACGCATGCACGATGACGTCGACGCTGGAGGCGACGAGGTCGGCGCCGGCCGCGAGGGAAGCCCCGTGCGCGCCGGTCAGCCCCTGGAGGCGGTGCAAGGCCTCGTTGGTCGAGCGCGCGACGACCGACAGAATGACGCCGCTCAACCCCAGATTGCATTCGCCCAGCACCTCTCCGGAAAGGGTGGGGTGGCCGGCGTCGACCACGAGGTACTCGGGCTGCATGGCGATGGCGGCGGCAACCAGATCGGTGGCGGGCCCTTCGGGTTGGAACTTGAGCCATGAGGTGGCGCTGGCGGGCGGTGTGATGGAGCCGGAGACCAGCGCCACCCTGGCCACCCGGTCCACGGACCACAGGATCGCGCGCAACAGGCTGTCACATGCTGCCCGGTCGCCGGAAACCAGAATGTTCTGACGGCTCGCCACGCAAGCTTCGAGCACCTGGCGCATCTCCGCCGAGATGACCTGTTCGTCGACCAGATCCTCGATGGTCTTGCCAATGGCGACCGGCCGCCGGATGGTCATGCACAGCCGATCGGCGATGGGCGGGAAGATGGCCGCGATATGGGTGCCGTCGGGCAGGGTGGTATTGATGGCCGCGGCGTCCGGCGTGGGCTTGGGTGAACCCCTGAGCGCGAGCTTGCGAATGACGGCGCCTAGGCCAGCGATATCCGATGCCGGCACCGACGCTGATTCACGGCGGCCCCGGCGCTGAACCTCGGCCTGATTGCCACCCGTGAAGAACGCTGCGGTCACGCCCTCGCCATCGAGGAGATGGGCGAGCCACTCTGGAATATCGCGGTCGGTGAGGCGGGCCGAGGCCTTGGCCGAGGCCTTGGGAGCGCGGGCTGGGGCGTGGGACTTCGGCTGGGCCGGGCGTGACGAGAAGATGTCATCCTCGTCCTCCTCGGACGGCAGGCCAGTCGAGAGTGGGGCGTCGTCTTGGCGGGCGGATGCCGGGGGTTCGAGGGGCGCCGAATCGTCCATGGAGATGTCCGAGCCTATGGGCTCGCGGGCGGGCGGGGGAGTCGTGCGGATGCTGTCGGCGCCATCGGGGGTTTCCAGCTCGGACATGCGTTCCGAGGGTTGCACCGCGGGTTTGAGCGGCGGCACCATGAAGTGCGGATGAGGCGTGCCGAGCCCTTCATCGTCCTCATCGTCAAGGTTGATGTCCGAAGGGCCCGAGGGCGGCACAGGCTCATGCCGGACCGGGAAGGGTGGCGGGGGGGGCGGTAGTGGCTGGCGGCCGGAGAGCGGGGGAACCTTGGGCGCGGAGCCGGGGCTGGCGTCCATGGAGGTGGAGCGGTGGGAAGGAGGCGGGGGCGGGGGACGACGCGGAATCGCCGAGCTGAGCGAGCCGGCCTCGGGATGCGCCGGGGCGGCGGCAATCCGCGCGGCGTCGAGAGCGGCAATCCTCATGATGAAGTCGCCGACGAAAACCTTGTCGCCGGTAGAAAGCGCCGTGGGCTCGGCGATCTTGCGGCCGTTGACGTAGGTGCCATTGGTGCTGCGCAAGTCCTCGACGACGATGTCGCCGTCGCGCGCCAGTAGCCGGCAGTGGTGTTTTGAGACGTTGCCTTTGGGCAGGATGATATCGTTGCCACGAACGCGGCCGACGGTCACCTCGGCTTTGTCGAAACTCAGTTCGTTGGTGCTTCCACCCTTCTCGGTCAGCGTCAGGTTCACCATGCCCGAACGCTATGCAAAAACCGCTGCCTTGTCCACTTGCGCGTCGAGGAAATGTCGGGTCGCGTAGCCTGCCCCGGAAAGAAATGGCCGAGATGCGCTTTTCCTCGCGTCCCTTCCGTGCTGGAATGGCCGCCGATCGAAGACCCACGACTGCCCGGCAGGGCAGGTTTGGAAGGAGACCTCATGGTGAATATGCGAACCATCGCGCTTGTGATTTTCGTGCTGGTGACGCCCGCCCTGGCGGCGGCCGCTGGCTCCGCGACAAGTCCAAAGTATTACTTTAAGATTTCCAACATACAGTCCCAAGATAACAAGATTATTCCCCTGGCGAAGGAGCTCTTGGAAAAGGAGGTCGCCAGCCGCCCCGAGTTCACCATGGACCTCGGGGACGCCAAGAGCGAAGAGGCGCAGATCGCGGAATTGCAGAAGCAGGGCATGAAGGGCTTCCAGGTGTCGCTGCGGATCACGAGCCTCAAGAAGGACATCAAGCCACCCGCGCCAGGCAAGCGCGACCAGCAGATGTCCATCGATGTGAAGCTGGCGGTCTTCGGCCACACCATCCCGGGCAACAAATTGCTCTTTACGGGCGACGGGGATGCCTCCCTGATGGGCGAGTTCTCGGAGCGTCTCAAGGACAAGGAGGAGGAACGGTTCATGCGCACCGCTCTCTCCAGCGCAATCAAGCAGGCGGTCAGCACCGCGGTCGCCAAGTTGACCACCGCCAGGCTTGAGGACAAAGGGGCCGCCAAGGGCAAGAAGGGCAAGAAGAAGCCGTAGTACCGCCTGGAGACACTGACCTTCCGCTGCTAGGGTAGACGCGATGTCGTTCCGGTTCATCCTCAGGCTGGCGTCGCTCTTGCTGCTGGTGGCGGTTTTCGGCGGCGGCTGCCGCAAGAGCGCGCCGCCCGCGCCACCGCGGTCGCAGAATATCGAGCCGCCCAAGCTGGTGGTGAGCAAGGACAACCCGCTTCTCTATACGTACGTAGAGGCCAAGGGCACCTTCTCCACCACGGACAAGGCCGAGGACGTTCCGCAGAATGCACGACGGCTGGTGCGTGTCGTCGATCCATCGAAGGCGGCGAACGACCGCCAGGATCCAACCAAGGTGTACGCCGTCGACCTGGGCGAACTGCTCGCATCGGGCAAAGCCGAGGCACGACCGCTGTCGCGCG
>JADGRD010000697.1 GCA_017881285.1 Pseudomonadota bacterium
ACGCGCTGCGCTCCGAGCGGCAATCGCGACTAGCTTTTCAGTGTCTAGTACAATTGGAGCCTAGGCTGGCCGTGAGCGAGAAACGCGACGAAAACATCCTCTTCCTCCCGGGCGAGATCGGGGAGCGTGCTCTGCGCGGGCGGCTCGTTGCCGGCGAGGACGCCGCGTACCGCGACTGCTACCAGCAGTACGCCCCGAAGCTGATGCGCCTGCTCACAGGGATCCTGCGCAACAAGGCTCGCGCCGAGGAGGTACTGCAGGAGACCTTCATCGCGGCGTTCCGGGGCATCGCACGCTTTCGCGGCGAGGTGGGCATCGCCACCTGGCTGGCGCGGATCGCGACGAACCGTGCCTACAACGCGATCCGCGACGACTCGTGCGTGAAGCGGACCGCGCCACCACCCGAGCCGGAGCCGGTGAGCAGATTCGAGCCGCAGGTCGAAGGGCGAGACCTCGCTCGCAAGGTGATGGTCATCCTGGACCGGATGGATCCAGCCAAGAAGCTGGCCCTCCTGCTGCAAGCGCAAGGCTACACGGTGGCCGAGATCGCCGAGATCTCCGCGGAGCCGCGCGGGACGATTCTGGCGCGTCTCTCGCGCAGTCGCGCCGAGCTGTCGCTGCGCATGGCCGAGGCCGGGCTGGCCACGCAAGCAATTCCCGCTAGCATGGAGGACCGGTCATGACCGACTGTCTCTCCTTGCGCGAGCGCTACTTCGCTCCGGGGGTGGGGAACCCGACCGACCCGCAGTGGGTCGACCACTTGCAGGCATGCGCGCAGTGCCGGCTGGCCTACCAGGGGTTGCCCGAGATGGATCGAGCGCTCGCCGAAGTCGCGGGGTTGCCGGTCTCCGTCCCCGCCTTCGACACCATCGCCAGGGCAGCCACCAGCGCCGCGCGCAATCAGCGCCGGCGGCGCGTGGTTCGCCGGTCGGTTCCTTTCCTGTACACGGGGCTGGGCACGGCGGCGCTCGCCGCTGGGCTGGTCGCCGCCGTCTTGATCGGACGAGCCCACCAGCTCGCGCCCAAGCTCCTTGCCCCAGGCGCCGAAATCCGGGCCACCGCCGAGGCGAAGTCCGCGATTCTTGCCAATGGCGTCCGCATCCGTCTCGAGGCCGGAACGCTCAAGCTCGCCTCGGCTAGCAGGGAAACGCAATCTTTGCTGCTGCCGCTGGGACGCGTCTTCGTCGACGTGCCCAAGTTACCGCCGGGGACCACGGTATCGGTGCGCACGCCTGACGCGGAAGTGCGCGTCCATGGCACGCGCTTTGCCGTGATCCGCACGAGCAAGGACACGCAAGTTCAGGTCGTGGAAGGCGTAGTCGAAGTGCGCCCCGAGGGTATTGGCCGGCCGGTGCAGACGATTCGCGCGGGTGAGTCGGCCACCATTGGCTCCGCCGAGGCGTACCGCGAAGGCTTGCGCCATTCGACGCTCGCAGCCCTCGACCACGGGGAATTCGCCGCTGCGGAAAAGCAGATCGGTCAGCTTCTCGGCACAAGCGCCGAAGCCGCCCAGCAGGCCGAAGCCCAGGCGCTGTTGGCGTGGTCGCTCTCCGCGCGCGGCAAGCGCAACGAGGCCATCCAGCGTTACCGGCAGGCGCTGACCCTTCTGCCGGAGGGACAGCAGCGCCTTTGGGCGGAAAATGCCTGCGCCGAGTTGGCCATCTTGGTGGAACAGGAGAGCCCGAAAGACAGCGCGCTCATTTGGGCGGAATGCCTGCGCCGTTTTCCGGACGGCGTCCATGCCGCTCTGGCCAGATCCCGGGTACATTCCACTCGATGAATGTGGTGCCCGCAGCGATGCTGGTCGTGCTGGGGCTGTCGGCGCCATTGCGCGCTCTGGATCTGCAGGTCGAGGCGACCAGCGCGGCCGGCGTGGGCCTGCCAGAGTTGGCCGAAGCGGTGGCGCGGGCATTGGTGGCCGGCGGCGCCCGTGTCGTGCTGAGAGGCCCAACCAGCGGACCCTGCCCGTACTGCGCCAAGGTTACGGTCACCGAGACCGGGCCCGGAACCTGTCGGGTCGAGGTGAGGCAGGAACGGCACACGGCTGCGACCACGCTGCACCTCCCCGCCGGCAGCCCCCTCTTCGACCGCGCGCGTGCCATCGCCATCCAGGCGCGCTTGCTGGTGACCTGGGAAGCCAGCCCCGAGACGCGGGGCAAGGACGTGGTGGCGCGGCCGGCCGCGCGCAAGTCCGAGGGCAAGAACCCGGCCGATCGATTTGCACCCGCGCCGGAGCTTGCCCTTGTCGAGCCAGTGCCCTCGCCGGCCCCGGAGCAAGAACCGGTGGCCAGTCCACAACCCGAGCCCCTGCGCGCAGTAGCGCGCGAGACTCCGGTGGCGGTCGAACGGCAAGTGGACACCGCTGCGGTCGCGCCGGTGAAACACGCCGACCGCGCCGAAGCGAAGTCCACGAGTCGCGCCGACAGCAAGATTGCCGAGCCCGCGCTCTCCGAACCACGGCGCATCCCGCCGGCGGACATCGCAACGGTCGGCAGCGCGCCGCCCAAGCGGCAATGGCCGTGGATCCCCACGGCGCTTGGTGCCGGGGCGGCCGTCGCGGCGGGGATCTGCGCGGTGGTAGCTCGCAATCGCTACGACGCTCTGTCGGACAAGAGGCGGACCTACTCGAATGCCCTAGCGTTGAAGTCGGAAGGTGAGAACTGGCAGGTGGCCAGCATCGTGCTTGCCGGGGCAGCTGTGGTCGGGCTGGGCACCGGCATTGTCGGATTCGCCACACGCCCGTCCGCACGCTCGTCGGTGGGCGCGGTTGCCTCCCCCATCCCCGGGGGCGGCATCATCGCCGTCGCGGGAGATCTTCCGTGAGGCTGGCGCGGCCACTGCTGGCGCTGCTGGGGCTTGCGGCGTCCTGCAACTTCGACGCGGCCTTCAAACGGTACTGCGAGAAGAATTCCCAGTGCCTGGCGGACGCGGGGAGCGGGCCAGAGACGGGATCGGCTCCTGATGCC
>JADGRD010000698.1 GCA_017881285.1 Pseudomonadota bacterium
CGAGGCCGCGAAGATGAGCGCGGGCACGCGACGTTCGAGGGCGCGCTCGAGGACGCGGGTCACCTTCTCGCCCACCACCGAGCCCATCGACCCGCCCATGAATTCGAAGACGAAGAACCCGGTCTCGACCTCGATCCCCTCGATGCGGCCGGCCAGCGCGATCAGGGCCTCGACCTCGCCACTCGACTTGCGCGAGGACTTGAGCCGGTCGCTGTAGCGCTTGGAATCGCGGAACCCGAGCGGGTCGATGCTCTCGATGCCGTGATCGAACTCCACGCTGCTGCCCTCGTCCATCATGGCGGCGATGCGGTCACGAGTGGCCATGGCGAAGTGGTGATCGCACGACGGGCAGACGTCGAGGTTCTTGTGCAAATCCGCGGTCAGCAGGGCCTCCCCGCAGCCGGGGCACTTGGTGAACACGCCGGCGGGAATGCTGCGTTTTTCCGTCTGCGGGTCTTCGTCGTTCTTCTTCTTGCGCTTGTACCAGGCCATGGATTTCTCAATTTCGACTGCGGCAACCGGCCTGTCAACCTACAAGGTGGCGCGCCTGGCCGGTCGAATGCTGCGACTTGTCTGTTGACTCGTTCCACCCTGCTCCGGGAGACTCGGGGCCTTCGGTGGATACCAACTACTTCGACGTCGTGGTCTACGGATCCGAGCTGGCCGGGCTCATCGCGGCCAGTCTCCTCGGCCGGCGCGGCCTGCGCGTGCTTCTGTGCGGGCACGACAGCGTGGCCGCGACCTTCCCGGCGGGGCCCTACACCCTGGCGCGGGAACCCGGCACCTTGCCACCGCCGGACTCGGAGCCAGTGGCGCGCGTGCTGCGCGAGCTGGGCCACGCGCAGATCATCCGCCGCCGCGCGCAGCAGGCGCAGCCCTCGTTGCAATTCGTGTTTCCCCAGCACCGGATCGATTTCTCGTCCACCCTGGAGGCCGTGGTGGCCGAGCTTACACGTGAGTTTCCCGCCGATCACGCCACCATCGAGCCCATTCTCGGGCGCCTGCGGGCGACCAGCGCGATCCTCGATCCCCTGCTCGGTTCGGACATGACCCTCCCGCCGCAGGGGTTCTGGGAGCGCCGGGACGTCAGCCGCGTGCAGGCCCAGCTTCCCCCCGCCAACACCGACCTCTTGGCGCCGCTTTCGCCGTACCACCCGATACGCGCCGGGATCGCGGCGCTGGGCGCGCTGGCCAGCGGTTTTTCCCCGGCCGACCTGGGTAGCCTGGTGCAGGCGCGCGCCTACGATGTCGCGCGCCGGGGATTCCACCGCCTGGCTTCCGAGGCCGACTTGCGCGCGCTTTTTCTCGACAAGCTTGGCACCTTCTCGGGCGAAATCCGCGAGCAGGTCGTGCCCACCGAGCTGGTCTGGCGGCGTGGCAAACTCAGCGGCCTGCGGGTCAGGCCGCGCAACGAAACCATCGGGTTTGGCCGCTTGATCTGGGCCAGCTCGGCGGCGTCGTTGCTCGCCCTGGCCGGCGGCGACGCACCCCGGCGGCTGCGCGAAATCGCCTCGTCGATCCGGCCTGCCTGTTTCCGCTACACCCTGTGCCTGCTCTTGCGCCCCGAGGGCCTGCCCGAAGGCATGGGCCCACGGGTCGTGGCGGTGAAGGATCCGGCGAAGCCCAACCTGGAGGATAACGCCTTCAGCATCACCGTCGGCCTGCCGCCGCCCCGGCAACCGAGCCAGGTCCCGGTGTGGGTCGAATGCCTGGTGTCCGCGTCGGCCAGCGAGAGCCTGGGCTACCTCTCGGTCGTGCGGGCGCGGCTCCGCGAGGAGCTCGGGCGCATCATGCCCTTCCACGATCGGCACCTGCATGTCATCGCCTCGCCACACGACGGGCTGCCGCCCGAGCTAGGGTCGGTCGCGCGTGGCGAGCCCACCCAGCGCGGCCGCCTGCCCGGCATTCCCCCAACCGCAATGAGGCCCGCCCTGAGCTGCGACGCGGAGCGCATGCTGGGCCTGGGAGGCGCCTCGCACGGCACCGGGTTCAAGAACGTGTACCTCGCGAGTGGCGAGAACCTGCCGGGGCTCGGCCGCGAGGGTCACTTCGTGTCGGCTTGGGGCGCGGCACGTCAGATCGCCGAACCGGCCCACCACAAGTCCAGTCGCAAGCGCGAGATCCTGATCGAGGAGATCTAAGATGGAAACCCTCAAAGGGTTCCCATGCCCTCCCGCGATGGTGCGCGGCCGGCGAAGCCGGCCGGCTCCCCACGCGACTGGAGCTAGCTGTGGCCGCAGTATTCGCCGAGCAGGGCGACCTGCTCCGCCGATGGGGCGACGAAGCGAATGCCCGTGCGCCGGAAGGAGCCGGTGCGTCGATCCGACACCACCAGGCCATCGACGTCGATGGTGGTCCGCGTGCCGGGCAGGTCGAAGGTCAGCGCGATGGGGGTCTGCGGTACGACGGGCACGTCGCGCGGCCGGCGCAGAGTGATGCCGCCCGGCCCGATGTCCTCGGCTTGCCCCAGGTAGAGCCGTCCCGCGACCGTGTTGCGAACCGCGCACACGACGGGGACACGCCAGTTCTCTCGGCGATCTCGTTCCGAACGGCGGCGCTCGACAACCATACGGTCATGGTAGGCAGAGGCGCGCCGGACCGCAAATTTCCGCGCATTTCAGCCAGGTAGGGGTTGCGCGTCCTCGGTGATGAGGTTGGGAATCTCGTCCACGATGGGATACGCAAGACGGCACGCGTGGCACACCAGCGCGCTGCCGTCGGGCTTGCTTTCGAGCCGACCCCGGCATTTGGGGCAAGCAATGATCTCCAAGAGCTTCGGATCCAAGGACATGGCCCATGTATACACCGGACCCACGGCCCGCGCGCGTGGCTGAACCTGAGCTGCCTACTCGGTGCGTTTGAACTGGAACGGCATGGGCGCGCCAGCCGCCTCGGTCCAGTCTGCCACTACCGAGGTCACGGCCGCCCCCCAGGGGCCGCGATGAAGGTACGCTAGGAGAATCTG
>JADGRD010000699.1 GCA_017881285.1 Pseudomonadota bacterium
CGAAGCTCGCCACCACGGCGCCGAAGAGGACGGTACGGTTGGGGGGCAGCGGGCGATCGTCGACGGGGGGATGGTCGATGCCTCCCGAGAGCCGGCGCAGCAGGCCGAGCATCACGTACCACACCAGCCACTGCATCCCGGCGGGAATGGCGATTTCCCAGGGCGAGAGGCGGCCTTCGAGCCCGGCGCGGGCCAACTCGTGCGCGGTGGTGAAGTACACCGCCACGGTCACCACCACGGCCAGCGGCAAGAGCATGCGGCGCAGGAATTGGCTCGCCCGCCCGTAGCCGTTGCCGAAGAAGGCGATGGCCACGTGGCCGCCGTCGAGCTGGCTGACCGGGATCAGGTTGAGCATGGTGACGAAGAGGCCGGCCCAGCCGGCAAAGGCGATGGGGTGCAGGTTGACGTCGATGCCGCGGTCGGGAAGCCACATGCCGCACACCAGGCGTTTGAGCACGGCGTAGAGCAGCGAGTTGCCCTCTTGAATGCCGCCCGCGCTGGGGCCGACCGGGGACAGGTACAGCCCATAGGCGAGCACGGGGATGGCAACGATCAGCCCGGCCAGGGGACCCGCCGCGCCAATGTCGATGAGCTTGCGCCGGTCGGAGGTGCGCGATTGCAGGATCACGGCGCCCATGGTGCCGAACCCGAACTGGGGCGGCAGGGGCACGAAGTAGGGCAGGGAAACCGGCACGTGGTGGATGCGCGCGGCGATGTAGTGGCCCATCTCGTGACAGAGCAGGATGGCCATGAGCGGGATGGAAAAGGACAGCCCGTCGGTGAGCGGGAAGGCGCTGACCTCGCCATGCATCATGTACGCGCCCCTGACGGTCGTGGTGAGCAGGGTCGTTAGAAAGAGCGCGACCTGGAGAAGCGGCATGGTTCTGTTCTACTTCCCCGAATCGCCGCGTGCACGCCGGCGGAAGGCCGCGCGGCGCGGGTAGGCTTCCGGGCCGAGCGCGGTTGCGAGCTTGCCCAGCAGATGGCGCGCCTCGTCGGGCACCGACTGGGGCACTTCGATGGCGATGCGCACATGGGCGTCGCCGCAGCCGCCGCCTGGTCGCGGCAGCCCCTTGCCGCGCACGCGGAACACGGCGCCGGACTGGGTCCCGGGCGGGATCTTCATGCGCACCCGCTGGTCGAGCAGCGGGAGGTCGATCTCGGCGCCCAGCACCGCTTCCTCGACGGCGAGCGGCACCTCGCAGACCAGGATGTCGCCCTCCTGGCGCAAGAAGGCGTCGGGTTTCACGCGCACGATGACGTGCAGATCGCCGGCCGGCCCACCGCGCCGGCCGGGCGAGCCCTCGCCCGCCACGCGCTGGGTGTTGCCAGCTTGCGATCCGGGGGGCACGCGCACCGTGAAGACGCGCTCGGCGTCGAGGAGGCCGGTGCCCACGCAGGCCGCGCAGCGCACGCGCGCCACTTCGCCCGCGCCGCCGCACGCCCGGCATTCCTTGCGCGCGCTCAGCGAGCCGGCCTTGCCGCGCTGGAAACCTTGGCCGTCGCAGCGGGCGCAGGGCTCGAGACCGGCGGTGCCGCCCTCGGCGCCGGTACCGCGGCAGCTCGCGCAGTCGCCGGTTCGCGTGAAGCGGATCTCCTTTTCGCAACCCAGGGCCGCCGCGACGAAGTCGAGCTCCAGGGTGTAGCGCAGGTCCTGGCCGGCCGTGCGCTTGCGGCCGGTACCGAATAGGTCGCCGAAGATGGCGTCGAAGAAATCGGTCACCACGCGCAGGTCGGCTTCGGCGCCGAAAGGCAGGTCGGCGGCGGCGGCGCCAAAGCGGTCGTAGTGGGCGCGTTTGTCCTCGTCGCTCAGCACGGCATAGGCCTGCGACATCTCCTTGAACTTCTCCTCGGCCGCGCGGTCGCCGGGGTTGCGGTCGGGGTGGTGTTGCAGGGCCAGCCGGCGATACGCGGCCTTGATCTCGGCCGCGCCGGCCTGGCGATCCAGCCCCAGCACGTCGTAGTGATCGCGGATCGGCGCGCCCCGCATGCCTCGACTTACGAGCTGCCCTCTTCTTTGCCACTACCTTCGGATGGCGAGCCGCCGCCTTGGAGGGACAAAAAGAGAGCGTGCGCCTCGGATTCGAGGCGGTCGATGACCGCGCGCAGGCGGTTGAGGTTGTCGGGCTCGGCCTCGACGGTGTGCTTGCACTCGTCGAGCGCGACCTGGACCTGATCGCGCGCCTCGGGATCGAGCTTGTCGCCGAATTCCTGCAAGGTGTGCTCGGTGCCGTAGATCAAGGTCTCGGCGTTGTTGCGCAGATCCGCCAGCTCTTTCTTGGCCAGATCCATGGTGCGGTACAGGTCGGCCTCGGCGATGAAGCGCTCGATCTCCATCTCGGAGAGCCCCGAGGTCGGCTGCACGATCACGCCCTGGGCCTTGCCGGTGCCCAGATCCTTGGCCGACACGCTGACCATGCCGTTCGAGTCGATGTCGAAGGAGACCTCGATCTGGGGCGCGCCGCGCGGCGCGGGGGGGATGCCGGTCAACTGGAAGTGGGCCAGGCTCTTGTTGTCCGACGCCATCTCACGCTCGCCTTGCAACACGTGGACGTTGACGTAGGGCTGGTTGTCGACGGCGGTCGAGAAGATGCGCCCCCGGCGCACCGGCACGGTGGTGTTGTTGGGGATGATCCGCGTGAAGACCCCGCCCGCGGTTTCCACGCCGAGCGAAAGTGGCGTCACGTCGAGCAGAAGCACGTCGGGTTGCTCGCCCGACAGCACGGCCCCCTGCAGGGCGGCGCCGACAGCGACGGCCTCGTCGGGATTGATGGCGCGCGAGCCCTTCTTGCCGAAGAAGGCGGAGACCATCTCCTGGACACGTGGCATGCGCGTCTGGCCGCCGACCAGGATGACCTCGTCGATGTCCGCCACCTTCCAGCCGGCGTCCTCGAGCACCTTTTCGCACAAGGGCAGGGTGCGGCCGACGATGTCCTCCGAGAGGGACTCGAGCTTGCTGCGC
>JADGRD010000700.1 GCA_017881285.1 Pseudomonadota bacterium
TGCCCCAGGGCGCGCCCACCTTCCGTGAGGCCCTGCGTGCGGGCTCCGAGGTGTTCCACACCTTGAAGAAGATACTGCACGACAAGCAGGCGTCGACCGGCGTGGGCGACGAGGGCGGGTTCGCGCCCGACCTGCCCGGCGCCGAGGCCGCGCTCGAATGCATCAGTGAGGCCATCACCAAGGCCGGCTACAAGGTTGGCAAGGACGTGGCCCTGGCCCTCGACGTCGCCTCCAGCGAGTTCTTCGAGAAGGAGTCCGGGAAGTACAATATGGCGGGCGAGAAGAAGGTTCTCGACGCCAAGGGCATGGTCGAGCTCTACCGCGGCCTCATCGACAAGTTCCCCATCGTCTCCATCGAGGACGGCATGGCCGAGAACGACTGGGACGGTTGGGTGCTCCTGACCAAGGAACTGGGCGGCAAGGTGCAGCTCGTCGGCGACGACCTCTTCGTCACCAACGTCGCGCGCATCAAGATGGGTATCGACAAGGGCGCGAGCAGCAGCGTGCTCATCAAGGTCAACCAGATCGGCTCGCTCACCGAGACCCTCGACGCGGTCGAGATGTCCCACCGCACGGGCTGGACGACCGTCATTTCGCACCGCTCGGGGGAAACCGAGGACGCGTTCATCGCGGATCTCGCGGTCGCCACTCGCTCGGGACAGATCAAGACCGGTTCGCTCGCGCGCTCCGAGCGCGTGTGCAAATACAACCGCCTGCTGCGTATCGAGGAAGAGCTCGGCGCCTCCGCCATCTACCCCGGCCCCGGCACCTTCAAGGCGCACCGGTAGAGCCGGCTGGCGGGCCGGCCTTCACCGGCCAGGGCTTGTCGGCCAGGTTGCGGCAGTTCGAACCGATGGGGATCCGCCGGAAGGCGAACCAGCCCGTCTGCGTTTCCTCGCTGTCGCCGGCCATCAGCTTGAGACACAGCCCGCTCGCCCCGAGGACCTTCTGCTTGACCTGCACGGAGATCTCGCCCGCCGCGCCGTCCTCGCTGGCGCGGCCCGAAACCAGCTTCGTGGTGGAATGGTTCGATACGTAGACAGCGCCCGCGCACTTCTTGCCCGAGATCTGAACCGTGGCGCCGGGGTTGCCGTCGGCGTCGATGTCCTCCGCCTCCCAGCCGGTCGTCCACGGCTGCGCGGCCAACGCGCCGTCCGTGCCCACGTCGAACAAGGTGCGCGACTTGGGCAAGCGGAGCACGGTTTCCTCGCTCATGCTCGCGGTCACGCCCTTGATGGGCAGGACCTCGATGCGGCAGAGCTTCTGGCGTATGTCGATGCGCCCCTTGCTACGGTGGATCTCGGCGATGAGGAAGTTCTCGGTGTGGGTTTCCTTCTCGCCGTAGATGGGGATCTTGCGCTTGCCCCTTAAGACCTGGTGCCCGGCCCACGCCTCGACCCGCGGCGCGGCCGTGGAGGCTTCGGGATCCGCCGCGAGCAGGGCCGCGAAGGTGAACAACAGCTCCATCATGGCGAGGCGCACGCCTACAGCTTGCCGAAGACCTTGGCCATCTGGCTGATGGTCTTGCCGCTCGGCTCGCGGCGCTCGCGATCCGTCACGACCATGGTGGTGCGCTTGGCGCGCAGGACGACACCCGTGTGCACGTCCAGGCGCGCCCAGCCGTCCCGGACCTGCTGCACCCCGCGGTCCAGCGCCTGGTCGTCTTGGTACTCGCACACCATGGTGTCTACGCCGTGGACCATGCCGTGCTCGCAATAGGTCGCCGTATTCGGAGGCGGCGGCGCGAAGGCGAAACCCTCGGGCGCCAGGCCAGCGGTGCGCCAGGCATTGAGGACTTCGTCGGTGTGGGGCGTGCCCGGAAGGTGCGCCCTGGACGCCGTCGCGGGCTTGTCCTTGCGGCAGGCCGGAAGTGTGGCGAGAAGCAGGGTCAGGGCAAGGGCGGAGAGTTTGCGTCTCATCATGGGACTCCCTCTATTGCCGGCGGTTCTGGCGGTTGTCGCTGCGCCCCGTGGCGGGGGCAGCCGGTTGCAGCCGGGGAGCCGGGGCGGTCCGCTGAATCGGCGCTTGGGCCGGACGGGGCGCGGAGCGCGGGGCGGGCGCGGCACGGGACATGGGGGCAGGGGCCCTGCCACGCCGAAGCAAAGGCTCTCTCACTGGTGCGGGGCCGGCGATGAAGCGCGCGGGGCGGCCGTGCCGCTCCTCGAAGCGGGGATGCTCTCGCCAACCCTCGTGCCGGCCATGATCGTGGCGGTAGCGGCCGTCGTACACCTCACGGCGCTCGACGACCGCGGGCGGTCCTCCCAGGTTGATGCCGACGCCGATCTGCACGGGCGGTCCTGGCAGCGGCGGGGGTGGCACGAAGGGGGCAGGCGGCCCACCCACCACGGCCCTGGCGGCCCAACCCGGACCGCCGAGGGAGATCTCGGCGCGCACCATCGGGGGCGCCACGGCAACATCGACCACCGGCCGCGCGTACGGCATCGGCGCATAGGCCTCGTTGATGACGGCGTAGCGGGGCCGCTCGTCGTAGTAGGCGGGCGGGAAGTTGCCCACGTACCAATAGGCGCCTCCGGTCAACTGAAACTGGGCCTGCGGCGGCGGCTGGTACCAGTGGTAGTGCGGGCCCTTGAGGTAGCAGTAGACCGGATGGCCGAAGCGAACCTCGGTCTCGGCCACCGGGTGGGCGCCGTAGTACGAATAGCGCGGTCCATCGTAGTCGAAGGGAGCGGGGTCGCCGACGAAGTAATGCTGGCCGTTCGCCTCACGGTACATGCGCGGATCCTCGGGTCCATAGTTGTGCACGTGCGGCACGTCGATGTAGCAGAAGCCGCCGCCGAACTTGTGTGGCACCGGGTGCTGCGAGACGAACTCCACGCTCCGTGCCTGCGCCGCGGTCGAGAAAGCCGCCACGGCCACCAGCCCAGCGATGAGCGCGCAGATTTTTCGCATGACGTCCTCCTGCCAACGAGGGAAGGTGATCACGATAGGGGGTATCATACA
>JADGRD010000081.1 GCA_017881285.1 Pseudomonadota bacterium
TGGGCGTGGCGGGCGGAAAGGGATTGTTGTCCATGACCACCGCGGCGACCGTCGCTGCCATCTGCCAGCGGAAGATCTCCGCAGCCAATTCCTGGCGGTCGCTCACCGCGATCTGAATATAGGGTTGCCCCGCGCCATGCAGGGCCTCCATCTGTTCCGGGGTGGCCGCGGGCGCCTCGCCGTCGGCTTGCACGTGGACAAAGATGCGATCGGGCGGATAGCTGGTCAGCAGGGGCTCGTCCCTCGAGGTGACGATGCTGCGCGGGCCGGGCCGGGTGGCGGCCGCGAGCAACCGTGCGATCCAGGTGCCGAGGGGCAACCAGGACTTCGACAGCAGCAGGGTCAGCTTGTGGCGGCCGTTTTTCGCCATGGACCCGAGCAGAACGCCGAGGCTGGCGCCGGGATTTTCCTCGAGCCGGTCGGTGCGGCAGGCCTCGGCCATCACCCCCGCGCGCGCCAGGAGCTGCTCCGGATCGTGCCCGAGCAGCGCCGCCGGCACGATCCCCTCGAAGCCGAGGAGACCGAAGCCCTCGCCCACGTCCGCGGCGTCTATGAATACCTTGCGGTAGTGATGGCCGCGCGCGATTTCCACCAGAGGATCGTCTGTGGTCGTGATGGCGGCGAAATGCTGACCCGCGCGCTCGACGTTGCCGCCATATTTCGCGAGGAACTTGCCCCAGAATGCCTGCTCGCCGGCCGCGATGCCCTGGCAGGCGCCCGGCTTCGAGACCACGAGGACGAAGGTGGTATTGAGATGGAGGCGTTCGGGCAAGGTGGCGGCGGTCGACGGCTCCGCCCCTCGTTCGCACGCCCCCACGATATGCAAGCGCACGCCGCTGACACCGCAGGCACGGGTCATGGCCGCCGCGCCCGAGCCGACCGCGTCCTCGACCAAGAGGACCAGATCCTTGAGCGGCAGATGGCGCACCTCGCGTGCGAAGGTGGCGATGTCCGCTATCCGGGGCGTCATCTCGGAGGGCAGGGAAACCCAGCCGAGGGCTTGCTTGATCCTCGCGTGGGCCGGAGCGTGGTCGGTGAAAAGCGCCGCGTCCCGGTCGAAGATGCGCCGGGGAACACCGAGGGTCTTGAGGCGTAGTCGCTCGCTCTCGGTGACGAAGACCACGGCGGACGCGGTCTCGATGGCCGCGATCTTGGCGATGCGGCGGGCATGGCGGCCGCCGGCGAAGCCCGTGGCCAGCCAGGTGTCGACGATGGCGAAGGCGTCGCTCGCGGGGAGCAAGCGGCTGCCGATGCACAACACATTGGCGTTGTTGTCGAAGCGGGTAAGCCGGGCCGCCTCCACGGTCGCGGGCACCACGGCGCGGATTCCGCGCACCTTGCCGGCCGCGATGGCCATGCCTTGCCCGGTCGCGCAGACCAGAATGCCGACCGACCCCGGATCGCCGCGCACAGCGTTCGCCACGGCGTAGGCGAATTCCGGGTAGTCACAGGCGGCGTCCGTGTCGGGCCCCAGATTCACGACCTCGCGTCCCTGGCCACGCAGGCGTTCAATCAGATTCTTGCGTAGACTGAAGCCCGCATGATCGCTTCCCACGTAGACTCGCACGGCGTCCATACCTCTCTCCCGGAGTCAGAATGAAGATTGCCACCTGGAACGTCAACTCCATTCGCAAACGGCTTGATCGCGTCATTCCATGGCTCGCGCAACATCAGCCCGATGTGCTTTGCGTGCAGGAAACCAAGGTCGAGGACGACTCATTCCCACGCATCGAAATCGAGGCCGCGGGCTACCACGTGCTGTGCCACGGCCAGAAGACCTACAACGGGGTGGCCCTGCTTTCCCGGCAGCCGGCGCGGGATGCCGTGCGCGGCTTTGGCGACTCGGTCGAGGATGCGCAGGCGCGTTTTCTGGTGGCCACCGTCGGAGACGTGCGCGTGGGCACCGTCTACGTGCCCAACGGCCAGACCGTGGGTTCGGACAAGTTCGCCTACAAGCTGGACTGGTTCGGCCGCTGGCGAAAGTGGCTCTCGGCCCAAGCCGATCCCGGCATGCCTCTGGCCTTCTGCGGTGATATCAACGTCGCCCCGGACGACCGCGACGTCTACGATCCGGTGGGCTGGAAGGACCAGGTGCTGTGCCATCCCGACGAACGGGCGGCACTGGTCGAGATCTGCCTCTGGGGGCTGGCCGACGTCTTCCGCCAGCACCACGCGGAGGCGGGCCTCTACTCCTGGTGGGACTACCGCCAGCTCGCTTTCCCGAAGGATCTGGGGTTGCGAATTGACCTTGTCCTGTGCACGGCCGGCCTGGCGGCCCGCTGCACCTCCATCACCATCGACCGCGACGCCCGCAAGGGCCAGAACCCCTCCGACCACGCCCCCGTCATTGCCGAATTCACCTAGGGGCAATTCGCAAAACGCCCTTTCCCCGCAGACGAAATTCGGGAGAGCGGCGCTCGGCTGCTTGCGTTGACGAATGAAGTTCCGGTTGTCCAGAGGGATCCCGAACTACGTATGTCCGAGAGCCTGCCCCTTCGCGGAATCGGACGGCGCGCAGGGTGAGGAAGGTTCCCCGACCGCCGGCGTGAGGAGCTGCTCCGGCCGTCCGCGGCCGGATGCGAAGCGACGACCGAGAACGCCATGGACGCGCGCAGCGCGGCCGTTGGCGTTCGTCCGGTGGGCGGGGAACCTTCATCACCCGTTGCAGCCGTCCGCTCGCCGAAGCCGAGGGCCGCTCTCTCGAATGCCCCTCACCGCCGAACTCCGCTCGGCTGCCGATCCCCGCGTTGCGGGGCGAGGCGGGAAGTGGGAGCGAGGCGGGAAGTGGCTAGAACCAGTGTCGAAATGCGTAGGCCAGGCGTTCGAGCAGGCGGGTGAGGAGTGAGCGCCGGCGAAAGTCCTCCCAGCGTATTTCCTTGCCCGCCGCCATGTCGGCCACGAGCATGGCCGCGACCTTCTCGTTGTGCTGGCGGTCGAGCGCATTGACGACCAGTTCCAAGTTGTAGACCAGGGAGCGGTGGTCGATGTTGTAGCTGCCGAGCGAGACGAAGTCCGCATCCACCAGCAGGGCCTTGGTGTGCACCACGGGCGCGTGCTGGAAGATGCGCACGCCAGCGGGCAGCAGGCGGCTGTAGGTGGCCCGCGAGGCTAGATCCACGGTTTGCGTGTCGCTGTGCTTGGGCACGAGCAGCCGTACGTCGATGCCGCGCGTGGCGGCGTTGGCCAGGCTGCGCAGAAATCCCGGATCGGGCACGAAATACGGGCTGGCCAGGTAGATGCGGCTGAGGCCGGCCCGGATGGCGTGCAGCGCGGCCCGTCGGATGGAGAAGCGATCGACGACTTCCCCATTGGCGATGACCGCGAGCGGAACCAGGCCGGCGGGCGGGGCACGCTCGAGGCGGCTGGCTTTGAGGCGCAAGCGTCGCTTGGCCCGCCAATTCCAGGTGCGCAAGAACGTCGCCTCGATGGTCGCCACCGCGGGGCCGCGCACTTCGACGGCGGCATCGTGCCAGCCACCGCCGCCTTCGCTCTCGGAGCACCAGCAATCGGAGATGTTGATGCCGCCCGTGAAGGCCACCTGTCCATCGCAGACCAGGGTCTTGCGGTGGTTGCGCCGGATGAGGGTCCAGAAGCGGGGCCGCCAGAAACGATAGGGATGGTACGGAATCGCCAACACCCCGGCGGCGCGCATCTGCTCGAAAAAACTGGCCGCGGCGTGGCGGCAGCCCATGGAATCGTAGAGCAGGCGGACCTCGACCCCGCGGCGGGCGGCTTGCGCGAGCGCGTCGGCGAAACGTCGGCCGATCTTGTCATCGTTGAAGATGTACATCTCCATCGAGATGCGGGCGCGGGCGCTCTCGATGGCCGCGAGCCAGGCGGGAAACGCCTCCCCGCCATTGCGCAGCAGCCGCACGGCGTTGTTGCAGAGGAGTGTCTCCGGCTCCTCGATGTAGCGGAGGGCCTGGGCCGGCAGACCTGCATGGGAGGGATGAGACAAGGCTGGCCCGAGTGTACCAGCTAGGGGTGGGTGGTGAATTCTCGATTTGACCGGCGAGGGCGGAGCGAGTAGCCTCTGGCCGCCTCGATGGGACGAGAAGAGCATATAGAGTTTCAAGGCCGGGTCATCGAAGTTCTGCCCGCCGGGAACTTCCGTATCGAGCTGGAAAATGGCCACCAGGTGCTCGCGCACCTGGGGGGCAAGCTGCGCAAGCACCGCATTCGCATCGTCCTCGGGGACAAGGTCACGGTCGCGCTGACGCCCTACGATCCCACGCGCGGGATCGTCGTGTACCGTGGCTAGCTAGGGAGGTATCCGTCGGCCGCGCACCTTGGCGCGTGGCTAGCCGCGAGGAGGGTCATGTTTCTTTCCGCCGCTATCCTGATGTCGCTTGTCGCCCAGGCCGCGCCCACGCCGGCCGAGATGGGCGCTTCCGTCGCGCCGCTCGTGGACCGGGTAAAGAGCTCGGTGGTCACCATCCAGAGCACCAAGCTCATTCCCCGGGTCGTGAGCGAGGACCCGATGACACACTATGTCCGTAGGCAGTTCGGGCTCGGTCGCCCGTCTGCGCGTCCGGAGACCCAGCGTGGGCTAGGGTCTGGCTTCGTGGTCAGCAAGGCGGGCGTGGTCTTGACCAACAACCACGTGGTCGCGGGCGCCGATGAGGTCTGGGTCCAGCTCGCCGACGAGCGGCGCTTCGAGGCGCGCGTGGTGGGCAGCGATCCCTCGACCGACGTCGCGGTGGTGAAGATGACCCATCCGCCCGCCGACCTGCGGCCGGCCCAGTTCGGCAACTCGGACCAGGTACGCGTGGGCGACTACGTGTTGGCCATCGGCAACCCGCTCGGCCTTGGACAAACCGTGACCATGGGTATCGTGAGTGCCAAGAACCGCGTGCTCGGTGGCCGCGTCACCCAGTACGAGGATTTCATCCAGACCGACGCGGCCATCAACCAGGGCAACTCGGGTGGTCCGCTCTTCAATTTCAAGGGCGAGGTCATCGCCATCAACTCCGCCATCCTCAATCCCGCGGTCGCCATGAACGTCGGTTTCGCCATCCCCATCAACCTGGCACACCAGATCGCGGAGCAGATCCAGCGCACGGGAAACGTGGCCCGCGGCTACCTCGGCGTGGGCACCGAGGATCTGACGGCCGAGAAGGCGACGGCGCTCGGGATTCGGTTCGAGCCCGGGGCGCTCGTCAACGTGGTCAGCCCCGGCTCGCCGGCCGCAGCCGCGGGACTGCGTTCGAACGACGTCATCACCGATGTGGCGGGCCGGCGCATCGATGGCACCGTCGGCCTCCAGCGCGTGGTGCAGTCCCGCGCGCCCAAGGAAACCGTCGAGGTTGTCTACCTGCGCGGCGGCCAGCGGGCTGTGGCCAAGGTCGTGCTCGAGGAGAATCCGTCGCTCACCGGCGCGCGCGCGCTGGGCCTCCTCCTCGTGCCGCTCTCCCCAGCGGAGGCGGCCGGCGCCGGCATCCCGGGTCTCAAGGTCGCGTCCATCGACCGGCGCAGCCCGGCCAGCGGTTACCTGCAAGCCGGCGACATCATCACCGGCGTGGTCCTCGGTCAGCAGGTGAAGGCGGCGACCACGGCGTTGCTCAAGCAGTTCGAGCAGCGCCTTGCCCGTGGCGGGGGTGGCCAGCTCATCTTCGTCCGCGACGGCGAACAACTCGTGTTGACGCTGCGCTGAGAAGAGAGGGCTCGGCCCCCGGACCGACGGCCTCCTCTGCGACCTCTACTAGCTCTGTGCTCCTTGTGGCTGGAACAGCCCGGGGTGGGCCATGAAGAAGGGGATGGCCTCGGCCATGAGGTCGAGGTCGGGGTCGAGCTGGCGGCCGATGCCCTCGGTGACGGCGATGGCGATGTTGACGATGGTGAAGGCCGGTGCCATGCGCACGCGGTGCCGGCGCAGCAACCCCAGCATGTCGAGCAACAACCTGCCGGGGTGGACCTCGGCCATGCGATGCACGGAGGTGCGCGCGATCAGCTCGGCAAGCGCCGCGCGGAACGCCTCGAACTTCTCGCCGCCTTCCGCGGGGTTGAGCGCGAGCGAGTAGAGCAGGTGCGCCATGGTGGCCGCGTCGCGCTTGGCCCACGCGGCGAAGAAGCGCGAGAAGCTCGCGCGGTGGGGCGGGTCCAGCTCGCCCACCAGGCCGAGATCCACCATGGCGATGCGGTGGTTGGCGAGCACGAAGATATTGCCGGGATGGAGGTCGGCGTGCACGAAGCCGTCCTCGAAGATCATCTTCAAGAGCGCCCGTAGGCCGAGGCGCGCGATGCGCTTGCCGTCACTCGATCCCTTGGGCGTGTCGAGGATCTTGGCGCCCTCGATGTGGGTCATGCACAGGATGCGCTCCGAGGAGAACTCCTCGAACACCTCCGGGAACACCACGTCGGGCTCGTCGCGGAAGTTTTCGCGGAAGCGGCGGTTGTTGCGCGCCTCGATGCGGAAATCGAGCTGGTCGTGGATGGCGCGGCCGAACTGCTCGATCGAGGATTCCGGCGACACCGCCGCGAGCGACGGGATCTTGGTGAGGAGGCGGGCCACCTTGCGCATGACCGCCAAGTCGAAGGCGCAGATCTCGACCACGTCCGGACGGCGCACCTTGACCGCGACGACGCGGCCGTCGGGGAGGCGCGCCTTGTGCACCTGGGACACCGAGGCCGAGGCGAGGGGACGGGGCGAGAACTCGGCGAAGATCTGCTCGATGGGGTGGCCGAGATCTTCCGCGATGGTGCGCGCCACCGCCTCGTAAGGGAAGGGGCCAACGTCGTCCTGCAGGTGGGCGAGGGCGGCCGTGATGTGCTCGGGCACGAGATCCGGGCGCGTGCTCATGATCTGGGCCACCTTGATGAAGGTGGCGCCGAGGTGGCGAAACAGGTCGAGGAGGCACTGTCCGAACCAGGCGCGGCGGCGAGCTGGGCCGGCGAAAGCCAGCAGTAGAACCAGCCAGCCGATGAGCCAGCGCAAGCCCTGTCCCAGGACCAGGGCGCCGATGGTCAAGGCCCGTAGCAGGAGGCGATAGGTGCTGAGACTAGCTACGTCCATGGCTTGGGCTATCATTGTTTCACTCCCACGCTATGCCGTCCACCCAAGAGCCATCCCCCTATGCCATCCTCGAAGACAAGCTCGACTACGTCTTTCGCGATGCTTCGCTCGTCGAAACCGCGCTCACCCACCGATCCTGGATGAACGAAACCCAGGAGACCCTTCGCACGGACAACGAACGGCTGGAGTTTCTCGGCGACGCGGTCCTGGCCCTGGTGTCGAGCGACCTTCTCATGAAGCGGTTTCCCGAGCAGCCCGAGGGCGAGCTCTCCAAGGCGCGCGCCGCCATCGTGAACGAAGCCGGCCTGGCCAGCATCGCGGACAGGCTGACCCTGGGGCAGTGGATCTTCCTCGGCCGTGGCGAGGAGCAGGCGGGTGGCCGGCAGAAGCGCTCGCTCTTGGCCAATGCCTTCGAGGCGCTGGTCGGCGCCGTCTACCTTGATGGCGGTTTCGAGGCCGCCTACCGCGTCGCCGGGCGGCTGATCGAGCCCAGCCTGGCGGACGTGCCCGCCGCGGCGAACAAGGACTTCAAGTCGCGACTGCAGGAGCTGGCGCAGGCCAAGCTGCAGATGGCGCCTTCGTACACGGTGCTGTCCGAACGTGGCCCCGACCATGCCAAGACCTTCGAGGTCGCCATCCTCATCGGTGACAAGGAATACGGCCGCGCCTTTGGCCGGTCGAAGAAGGAGGCGCAGCAGAACGCCGCCGAGCAAGCGCTGGCCATCATGGAAGCCGGGTAGCCAGCCGCGATGCTTGCTCACATTCCGCACGAGGTGCTGGCCGTCTGCCAGCGGCTACGGGAGGCCGGGTACCTGGCGTTCATCGTCGGTGGCAGCATTCGCGACCTGCTCATCGGTCGGGCGCCGGGCGATTTCGACGTGGCCACCAGCGCCCACCCCGAAGCGGCCTTGCGCATGTTTGGCAGCCGCTACGCCATTCCCTCCGGCTTGCAGCATGGGACCGTGACCGTGCTCGCGGGCGAGCCCGGGGCCGAGCGCCACGTCGAGGTGACGACGTTCCGTGGCGAGGGCGCCTATCTCGATGGCCGGCGACCCTCGACCGTGACCTTCAGTGCGACGCTCGAGGAGGATCTGTCGCGTCGCGATTTCACCATGAACGCCATCGCCTACGATCCAGCCACGGGGACGATCGTCGATCCCTTCGATGGCCGGGGTGACATCGGCCGCAAGCTCGTCCGCACGGTCGGGGACCCGGTCTTGCGCTTCGCCGAGGACGGCCTCCGCCCCATGCGGGGCGTGCGTCAGGCCGCGCAACTCGGCTTCACGCTCGATGCGGCCACCGAGGCGGCCATTCCGCTCACGCTGGCTTCGTTTCGCAAGGTCTCGGCCGAGCGCATCCGGGACGAGCTGCGCAAGCTGCTACTTTCGCCCATGCCTTCAGTCGGGATCGAAGCGATGCGCAGGACGGAATTGCTCGCCGAGGTGCTGCCCGAGTTGCTGCCGACCATTGGTTGCCCGCAGAACCGCTTTCACAAGCACGACGTGTACGCGCATATCTTGGCGACCGTCGACGCGGCGGTCCCGGATTTCATCGTGCGCATGGCCGCGCTCCTCCACGATCTCGGCAAGCCCCAGACCCAGGCGCCACGCGAGGACGCGCCGGGCGAGTTTTCCTTCTTTCGCCACGAGCAGGTCGGCGTCGACATCGCGGAGGCGATCTGCGCGCGGCTCCGGCTTGCCACCAGCGAGCGCGAGACCATCTGCCGCTTGGTGAGCAGCCACATGTTCTTCTACACGCCCGACTGGACCGACGGCACCGTCCGCCGTTTCGTCAAGCGCGTCGGTCCCGAGCTGGTCCCGCCACTTTTCGCCCTACGCGAGGCGGATATCGCGAGCAGAGGGCAGGGCGAGGACCGCGAGGCGGAGACGCGCGAACTGCGCAAACGCATCGCCAGCGTGGCGGCGGCGGACGCCGCCCTGCGGGTGACCGATCTGGCCATCGACGGCAAGGACGTGATGCGCATCCTGGACATTCCGCCCAGCCGCCGCGTGGGAGAGGTGCTCGAAGAGCTGCTCGAGAAGGTGCTCGACGAGCCCGCGCTCAACCAGCGCGAGACGCTGGAGCAGATGGTGCGGGAGTCGGACGAGGGGTGATGGCTCTAGCGACGGCGACGCTCATTTCGCGCGCCGGTGCAGTTCGACGTGGCCAGCGTAGGGATCGTCCCAGGTCGCGACCACGCGGGGGAAGGTGCCGCCAAGGTAGTCCCGTAGCACGGGTTCGCGTAGCATGCTGTCGCCGCGGGCGATGATGGCGATGTCGAGGTGATCCTGCTCGAGCGCGCGCACCCAGTCCTCGGGTGTACTCTCGTGAACCTTGAAGCGGTGCGGGTTGGTGTCGGCCAGATTGGCGGCGAGCACGCAGGGGCCGAGCGCGGCCGCGAAGGGGCCGAGCGAGTACTCGCCGAAGATGCGCTCGCCGGGCCGGCATTCCGAGCGCACCGCCGCCACGAAGCCGTCGGCCGTGCCCGAGCTCAGGGATTCGTGCTGGAGGTAGTAGGTGACGGCATTGGGCAGATGAACGGGATCGCTCTTGGGCTCCCAGAAAACGGCGCGCACCAGGCCGTTGAGGGCGGAGGGCAGGTAGGGGCTCGCACGCCACTCGAAGCGCGAACCCTCCTCGCCCATCTCGACCTGTCGATCCTTGCCGATGCCTTGCCGGTAGATGAACACGCAAACCAGAGTCAAGGCGCAGACCGCGAGCGGCCAGATGCTCCAGGCCGGCCGGTTCGCGTCGGTGAGGTGGCCGG
>JADGRD010000701.1 GCA_017881285.1 Pseudomonadota bacterium
CGCAGCACGGGATCCTCGACGGAGAGGATGTAGTCCACGCGGCGGTTACGGGACTCGTCGGTGTTGTCGGGCGTGGCGACGCGCAGGGCCTGCTCGCCGAAGCCCTCGAAGGCGATGGGGATGCGCAGGCCGTTCTTGCGGAACCAGCCGGCGATGGACTGCGCGCGCCGAAGCGAGAGGCCCAGGTTGTACTTGGCCACGCCCACGGTGTCGGTGTGGCCGGCGATGTAGAGCTTGATGGCCGGGAGATCCTGGTGCTTGGCGAGCGCGTCCGCGATCTTGGCCAGGCTGGCCTGCAGCTTGGGCGCCTCCGCGGGCGCGATGGCGGCCGCGTCGGTGGCGAAATTGACTTCCTCGTGCGGGATGTAGACCGACCAGGGGAAGAGCGAGAAACTCTGGAAGGCGCCCATGGGGTCCGACACGCGCACGTCGACGCGGCCGACTTCCGCCTCCTTGCTGTGCGGCTTCCAGGTCACGACCAGTGGCGTTCCGGTCGCGTGGTCCGCGAACGGCTGTTCGTGATCGACCAGGGTGGCACCGTCGGTGGCCGAGACGATCTTCACCTCGACCTTGCCCTCGGGAATCGACACCAGCATCTCCATGCGGCCGCGCACGAGATCGACGCGCGACTTGTCGACCGACACGTTGACCGCCCCCGACACCACGGTCTCGAACGACACCTGGCTCGAGCTCGGCTTGCCATGGGCTATGCAGGTGATGCGGCCGCTGTACTGGTGCTTGCCGACCGCGCCGTCGAGGAGGACGTCGCGCCCAGCGCCTGCTCCCAGGTCGCCGATGGTCTCATCGACCATCTTGCCGTCGTCACGATTGAGCAGCACCTCGACCTTGTCCACCGGTTGCATCGCGGTGATGGTCAGGCGCGGCTGTTGGCCGACCGGCACGGTGGTAACCATCTTGATCGAGATAGCGTCGGCGTGCGCCGCCAACGGCAGCAGCCCGGCGACCAACGCAACCAGGACAGCGGGAATTCGGGCTCGCGCGGCGTACATCGGCGCCGAATCTAGCATTCACGACAAAAACCGCGTTGCAAAACCCGACTCGGCGTCTGATGTTCGGCAGCAATGCGTGACGCCCCCGCCCAGGCCTCGGCCAATCCCGCCCGGCAGCCGCCCGGCCTCTTCCTGCTGTTCGGCGTCGAGATGTGGGAGCGCTTCTCGTTCTACGGCATGCGCGCCTTCTTGACCTTGTTCCTCATCAGCACGGCGGGCGGTTTCGGCTGGAGCAAGGAACAGGCGAGCCACCTCTACGGCTGGTACCAGGGTCTGGTCTATCTGACGCCGCTCTTCGGCGGCTACCTCGCCGACCGACTGATCGGCACGCACCGGTCGATCATCATCGGCGGCATCGTCATCGCCGCGGGCCACTTCTGCCTGGCCGTGCCCGCGCGGCCGACCTTCTTCCTCGGGCTCGCGCTCATCATCATCGGTACCGGCTTCTTCAAGTCGAACATCTCGACCATGGTGGGCCAGCTCTACTCCGAGAAGGACCGCCGCCGCGACGCTGCCTTCACCATCTTCTACATGGGCATCAACCTGGGCGCGTCCATGGGCCAGATCGTCTGCCCCAAGCTGGCCGACGCGTTCAACTGGCACATCGGGTTTTCCGCCGCCGGCTTCGGCATGGTGCTGGGTCTGGTGGTGTACCTGCTGCTCAAGCGGCGCTTCCTCGGGACCATTGGTGACATCCCCGCCCGGCAAGTCCACGCCGCCGAGAAGACGAGCCTCGCCAAGCAACCTTTGACCGCGCTGGAGAAGCAGGGCATCGCCGCCATCGCCATCCTTGCGTTCTTCAACATCTTCTTCTGGATGGCCTTCGAGCAGGCCGGCTCGTCGATGACGTTCTTCGCCGAGGAGCACACGCGCCGCATGTTCCTGGGCCTCAACTTCCTGGCGCCCTATTTCCAGTCGGTGAATTCCATCTCCGTCATCCTGCTCGCGCCGGTCTTCGCCTGGATGTGGACGCGCCTGGAGGCGCGCGGCCGCGCGCCGAGCACGCCGGTGCGCTTCGCGATGGGGCTCTTCCTGCTGGGCTCGGGCTTCATCGTGCTGGTCGTCGGGGCACGGATCTCCGACAGCGGCATCCGCGTGAGCCCCCTGTGGCTCATCGCCACCTACGTCCTGCACACCTGTGGCGAGCTGTGCCTGTCGCCGGTCGGCCTGTCCATGGTCACCAAGCTGGCGCCCGCGCGTTTCGCCTCGCTGGCCATGGGCGCGTGGTTCTTCTCGATGTTCATCTCGGATCTCCTGGCTGGTCTCTTGGCCGGCACCGTGGAGAAAGTCGAAAAGGGTCAGGTCTTCCACCTGCTGGGTGGGCAGGCCGATTTCTTCCTGATGTTCGTGGTCTCGACCTTCGTGGCTGGCACCGCGCTCCTCGCGCTGGCGCCGGTCGTGAAACGTCTCATGGCCGGAAGGGCGTGATAGGAAGTGCTGGCAATCATGGCCCTCACCCTGCTGGCCGCGCCCCCGGCGACGCGCATCGAGAACGTCGTGGAGAAGCTCCACGGCGTGGAGGTGCGCGATCCCTACCGCTGGCTGGAGAACGGCGAGGCCGCGGAGGTGAAGGCATGGACGGAAGCGCAGAATCGCTACCTGCGCGCGCGGCTGGACGCGGTGCCGGGGCGGAAGTGGCTGGAGGAGCGTCTGTGGCGCTGGCAGGAGACCGGCTCGCTGGGCTCGCCCGTCGTGCGCGGCCAGGGCAGGCACACGCGGCTCTTCTACACGCGGCGCGAGGGCAAGCAGAACCAGCCCGTGCTCTACGTGCGGCAGGGGGCAAACGGCAAGGATCGTGTGCTCGTCGACGTCAACCTGATGGCGGCCGATGGCACGCTCGCTCTCGACTGGTGGTATCCGTCCGAGGATGGCGCCCTGGTCGCCTTCGGCATCTCCTCGAGCGGCGACGAGGATTCGACCCTGCGCGTGCGCGACCT
>JADGRD010000702.1 GCA_017881285.1 Pseudomonadota bacterium
CCCTTGGATCGCCGCGCGCGTCCGGGCCGCGCTCGACGCGGCTGGACGCGAGGTCGCGGGGGACACGCCGGGCCTCGACATCACGCACGCGCTGACCGCCGCGGTCGAGGACACCATCCGCGAGGTGCTGGCCTTCCACTTCGCCGAGGCCGGGATCGGCGGCACGTCGGGAGTAGCCGTGCTCGCCACCGGCAGCTTCGGCCGCCGTGAGCTGGCCCCGTATTCCGACCTGGACCTGCTCTTCCTCTGTGCGAAGAAGCCCGATGGCAAGATCGAGGCCCTGGCCCATTCCATCCTGGTGCCGCTGTGGGATGCCAAGGTCGATGCCGGCCAGGCCGTACGCTCGATGGCCGACGGGCTGGGCCTGCCCGGCAAGGACCTCGCCGCCGCGACCGCGCTGCTCGACGCCCGCTTCCTCGTCGGCGACCAGGGGCTGGCCACCGACTTCCTGTCCCGCTACGAGGCCCGGGTGGCGCGCACCACGCCGGACAGCCTGGTGGCGCGGCTGCGCGAGGAGCAGGAGAGCCGGCACTCGCGCTTCGGCGACACCATCTTCATGCTCGAACCGGACCTCAAGAGCGGGCCGGGCGGCATTCGCGATCTGTGCGTGGGGCGCTGGGCCGCCCAGGCGCGTTTCCGGGTGTCGACTCCGGCCGAACTCCAGGCCAAGGGCGAGATGTCGGCCCGCCAGGCCGAGGCCATGTCCAGGGCCATCGACTTCATGCTGCGTATGCGTACGGCCCTGCACCTCGCCGCGGGCCGCCGGCAGGACCAGTTGCGCTTCGACCTGCAAGAGCGGATCGCGCCAATCCTCCACCCCGAGTTTGGCCCCGAGGACGACGAGGACCGGCCCGTCATCACGCCCGCGGTGGAGGCGCTGATGCGCGACTTTCAGACCCACGCCCGCACCATCCAGCACGCGACCGAGCGACTCATGCAGCGCGTCTGCGCCCGGCCCACGGAGCGCACGGCCACCCGGCCGGTGCCCATCTCCACGAGCCCCGAGGGGGAGCCAAGCTTCGTTTTGCGCGGGGGCAAACTTGAAGTGAAGGATAGCTTCATATTTGAGAAGCAGCCTTCCGAAATGATTAGATTATTTCACGTCGCGCAACAGCTTGATGTGGGCCTCGGCCTGGCCACCTTGGATCTCATTTCCGAGCGCGCCGCGAGTCACGCCCTGGCCCTGCGCGCGGATCCCGATTCGGCGGCGCGCTTCCTCGATGTGCTCGTCAACGTGAACGACGCCGGCACGCCGTCGCGCCTGGAGCAGATGCAGAACCTGGGTCTCGTCTCCGCCCTCCTGCCCGAGTGGCTGCCGGTTTGCGGGCGCGTGCAGCACGACATCTATCACGTCTACACCGTGGACCAGCACTCGCTCTATGCCGTGGCCACGCTCAAGGCCATCGCGCGCGGCGAGCTGATGGCGGATTACCCCGAGGTCTGCG
Source organism: Pseudomonadota bacterium (assembly GCA_017881285.1). Lineage (GTDB taxonomy): Bacteria > Myxococcota_A > Polyangia > Fen-1088 > Fen-1088 > Fen-1118. Next base: position 1,446 of record JADGRD010000702.1, read on the forward strand.
CGGCTTATCCCGAGGTGGTTTCGACCCGGGCGCTCTTCGTGGCTTTGCTCCTCCACGACGTGGGCAAGCCCCTCGGCTCGGACCACGCCGGGAAGGGCGCCTCGATCGCCCGGACCATCGCGGTGCGGCTTGGACTCTCCGACGAAGAATGCGCCATGGTCGAATTCCTGGTGCGCGAGCACCTGGAAATGGGCCACAACTCGCAGCGCCGCGATCTTCAGGATCCCGGCCTGCTCGACTTCTTCGCGCGTCTGTGCGGAACCGAGGAGAAGATGCGCCAGCTCTTCCTCCTGACCTTCTGCGACCTGACCTCGACGGGGCCCAAGACCATGACCCGGTGGAAGTACGAGCTACTCTTCGAGCTGTACGACCGCACGCTCAAGTACCTGCGGCGCGGCCCCGACCTGCTGGCGGCCGAGCGCGCCGAGCTGGTCGAGGAACGGCAGCGCCAGGCCGCCGCGCTTCTTAAGGAGGATTCGCGGTCGGATTCCGTGCAGGAGGCCTTCGCGGGGTTGCCCGATCGCTACTTCGCCGAGCAGGAGGCCGAGAAGATCGCCGCGCATGTCCACCTCATACGGCGGCGCAAGCGCCCCTGCGCCATCGACGTGACCCACGGCGAGCGCGGCACCTTTTCCGAGCTCGTGTTGTTGGCGGACGATCAGCCCGGCCTTCTCTCCAAGGTCACTGGCGTTCTCTACGCCAACCGCATCGACATTCTGGACGCCGCCATCTACTCGCGCGAGCGGGAGGCCCGGGGCGACGAATACGGCGAGGCGCTGGACATCTTCAGGATCCGCAAGGAGCCCGACGGCGCCGTGACCGAGGAACATCGCATCGACGGCATTCGGCGCGATCTGGAGGCGGTTCTCTCGGGGCGAACCACGGTCGAGTCGATGGTCGCCAGGCGGCCGCGACAGTTGGCGCTCTTCGAGCGCGCCAAGCCCAGGGTGCCGCCCACCCAGGTCAATGTCGACAACGACGCCAGCCGGACCTTCACCATCGTGGAGGTGTTCACCGAGGACAGGCCCGGCGTGCTCTACACCATCACCCACACCCTGGCGGCGCAGGGCCTGGACATCCATCGCTCGCGGGTGGGCGTGGCCGCCGACCGCGTGGCCGATATCTTCTACGTGCGCGACCAGGCCACGGGCGAGAAGATCGAGGACGCGGAGCGTATCGACGCGCTCTCGGACGCGCTCAAGCACGCGCTGCTGGAAGAAGCCAGGTGAGCGGCCCGGTGAGGCGGCTCCACGATGCCCTTGACCTGGTGAGTGGGTCCGGCGGAACCTCTGGCCATGCTGGCATTCCAACTATCGGCGCGGGTCGTTTCCTTGTTGCTCCTGGCAGGGCCACCGGCGGCTGGCGTCAAGAGCGGCGCGGCGGAGCTCGAGCGTGGGGAAAAGCTCTTCCGTTCCGGTGACCTCGCCGGCGCCTTGCAGGCCTTCGACAGCGCGGGCAAGACGGATCCCAAGGATCCGCGGGCGCCCTATCTGCGTGGCG
>JADGRD010000703.1 GCA_017881285.1 Pseudomonadota bacterium
CATCGCCGGCGCGGAAGATTTGTGCGAAGCTCATCGCGCTCGGGCACAAGCCAAAGATTGTTCTGTCGTCGTCGAGCCACGCCGAGCTGGACAACCCCTATGGCATGAGCAAGCGGGTGGCGGAGGAGAGCATTCGCGCGTACACGGAGAAGACGAACGCGGCGGGCGTGGTGTATCGCCTGAAGGATCTCTTCGGCAAGTGGTGCCGGCCCAACTACCACTCGGTCACGGCCACCTTCTGCCACAACATCGCGAATGGCCAGCCCATCCAGATTTCCGATCCGGCGAACGTGGTGGAGCTGACGTACATCGACGACGTGGTGGCGGCGTTCCTGGGCGAGCTTTCCGACAAGCGTCCGGGCTTCCGCATGGCGGACGCCCTGCCCTCGCACAGCACCAGCCTCGGCGAGCTGGCCGCGCTGGTGAAGAGTTTCCGGGACTCGCGCCAGACGTTGCTGCCGCCGGATTTTTCGCGACCCTTCGTGCGCGCGCTCTACGCGACCTACCTTTCCTACTTGCCGACGGACGGCTTCGCCTATGGCCTCGACGTCAAGACCGATCCGCGCGGCAAGATGGCCGAGTTCATCAGGCAAACCTGCTTCGGCCAGATCAGTGTGTCGCGCACACGGCCGGGCGCCACGCGCGGCAACCATTTTCACCACACCAAGGTCGAGAAATTCTTGGTCATCGAGGGCGCGGCAGTGATCCGCTTCCGTCCCATCGAGGGCGCCGAGGTGACGCAGTATCCGGTGCGCGGCGAGGACTTCAAGGTCGTCGATATCCCGCCCGGCTACACCCATTCCATCGAGAACGTGGGCAGCGGCGATCTGGTGACGCTCTTCTGGTCCAGCCAGGTTTTCGACGAGGCGAAACCCGACACCGCGTTCCTGCCTGTGCTAAAGCAAGGGGAGCCGACATGAAAGTCGCGACCGTCTTCGGCACCCGCCCCGAGATCATCCGCCTCTCCCGCGTCCTGCCCGCGCTGGACAAGGCGGCCGAGCACGTCACGGTGCACACCGGCCAGAACTACGACTACGAGCTGAACCAGATCTTCTTCGAGGATCTCGAGCTGCGCAAGCCGGACTACTTCCTGGGCGCCGCGGGCGCCACGGCCTGCGAGACCATCGGCCAGATCATCACGCGGGCCGACGCGGCCCTGGCCGAGATCCAGCCCGACGCGCTGCTGGTCCTGGGCGACACCAACAGTTGCCTGGCCGCCTACCCGGCCAAGCGGCGCAAGATCCCGGTGTTCCACATGGAGGCGGGCAATCGCTGCTTCGATCAGCGCGTGCCCGAGGAGATCAACCGCAGCATCGTGGACCACATCGCGGACATCAACCTGCCGTACAGCACGATCGCGCGCGAGTACCTGCTGCGCGAAGGCCTGCCGCCCGACCAGGTCATCAAGACCGGGAGCCCGATGTTCGAGGTACTGAACTACTACCTGCCGAAGATCCAGGCCTCGACGGTGATGGACCGACTGCGGCTTTTGCCCCGGGAATATTTCGTGGTCAGCGCCCACCGCGAGGAGAACATCGATTCCGACGCGCAGTTCGGCAACCTAGTCGAGGTGCTCGGCGAGCTGGCGTCGAGCTACGGCCACCGGGTAATCGTCTCGACCCACCCGCGCACGCGCAAGCGCATCGACGAAAGCGGGGTCCAGCTCGATCCCAGGGTCGAGCTGCTCAAGCCGCTCGGGCTGACCGACTACGTGAAGTTGCAGATGAACGCGCGCGCCGTGCTCTCGGACAGCGGCACCATCACCGAGGAGAGCTCGATCTTGAACTTCCCGGCGCTCAACATCCGCGAAGCCCACGAACGCCCCGAGGGTTTCGAGGAGGGCGCGGTCATGCTGGTCGGCCTGCAGTGGAACCTCATCCATGCGGCCCTCACCCTGCTGGCCGGCCAGATGCGCGGCGAGCAGCGCAACCTGCGCATGGTCGCCGACTACAACGTGCCCAACGTCAGCGAGAAGGTCGTGCGCATCATCATGAGCTACACCGACTACGTCAATCGCACGGTCTGGCAGAAGCACTAGGAGTCAGATGCAAAAAGTTGCTTTGGCATTCCTCCCACTGATCACAGTCGCCGCCTGCGGCGGCGACGGCGGCGGCAGCGTTCCTATCGGCGATCTGGGCAGTAGGGTGCTGGACGTACTGTGCGCGCGCGCCGCTCGCTGCGGTGAGTACCCGGACAAGGCCACCTGTGTAGCGAGCAACGACAAGATGTCTGACATGGGCCAGGTCGAGTCCGACGTGGCCAGCGGCAAGGTGAAGTACAACGGCAGCCAGGTGGTAACCTGTCTCTCCGTGTACGACACGATTGGCTGCACCGTCACGGAAACCCAGAACCTCCAAATGCCGCAATCGTGCCAGACCGTCTTCCAGGGCACCGTGGCGACCAGCGGCGCCTGCTACAACGACGAAGAGTGCGTGTCCCTGAACTGCAACCGAGGCGGCTGCGGCGGCGTCACCGGCTGTTGCGCCGGTACCTGCGATCCCGTGACCGTCACGGTCGCCAGCGGCGGCGACTGCGTGGCCGCGGGCACCACGTGCGCGGATGGCACGTACTGCAAGCTGGATTCGACCAGTACCGGCGCCACCTGCACGGCACGTATCGCGGCGGGACAGTCGTGCACTTCCCTGTTCGGCCAGTGCGTGGCCGGGAAAGCCTGCACCAGCGACACCGCGGGGGGAACCCGCACTTGCGGCAACCTGCCGGCCGAGGGCCAGGCCTGTCCCGAAAGCATCTGCGACGCCAACGCCGACGCCTGCGATAGGACGACCAACACTTGCACCCGCAAGATCGCGATTGGCGGCGCCTGCCCCTCGGGCGCCGGGTGCGTCGACTACGCCACCTGCGACGCGACCACGAAGGTGTGCGTCGCCCAGAAGGCGGCCGGCGGCACGTGCTCGACAGCGACCGACTGCCTGGG
>JADGRD010000082.1 GCA_017881285.1 Pseudomonadota bacterium
CAGCGGCGTGAGCTTGACGTCGAAGTTGGTCGCGAACTGTGCCGGGAAGACGGTCTCGCCACGCTGGCGTGCGAGGAACTCTTTGCTGCGTTCGAACCAGGTCCCCCGCAAGATCTCGCCGGTGGTGAGGGCGACGATGCAGTTGGGGCCTGGCCACGCGCCCGGGGTCCCAATGAGGCCCTCTTTCGCACCATGGGCGAGGATGTAGCGCAGACGAGCATGCGCGGCTTTCTCGTCGGCAACGACGATGGCTCGGTAGCGACGGGACCACAGGCGCTCGCGCCAGACGTGAAGACGGCCCGCCTCCTTGGCGACGTTGGCATTCACGAACTGCATGAACAGTGCGAGCTGGCCGGCGCTGGAAGGGGACAGCAGAAAACGGGCGTGCGTGGAAAGGAACACGAAGGCATGGATGGTCATGCCGTAGAGAGCCTGGGCCTTGCCGATGACGCCGAGGATGAGGTCGGTAAGCTCGGGCGAAGGCCTGAGGAGAAGCCTGCCTTGCAACCTGACGGACTCGATGGGTGGGGTTCTTCGAGACGCGAAGTACCTGATCCACGATCGCGACCCGCTGTTCACGGAGGCCTTCGAAGCCATCGTGGGGGAACGTGGGGTGATTTTGGCAGCTGATCCAGAAGCCGGCCGGTTCAGCGAAGCAGAACGGAGTGCACGGCAAGGTCATCTGCCGGTCGCGCCTCGGTGGAATGCTGAGCTTCTACGTCCGCGGGGCCGCCTGAGCCGAAACGATGAAGAGTTGGACAGCACGGGGGAATATCGTGCGAATTCGACCATGAATCGTCGGGGCCTCTCGCTCTTTGGTTGCGCATCGCGAAGCAACATCCGTTATTTCTCCTTGACGAAGTCCGTTTGCGCTAGGGTCCTAACTTCCACACAGCCCAAAAGGGGGTCAGAACATGGCAAGACTGGATGTGAGCGCGACCGTGGGAACGACCGGTCGCAATGCGAATCTGCAGTTCTCTTGGATTGGTGCCGGCGCATTGGTTTCTGTGCTGGCGTTGCTACTCGCTGGCTGCGGCAGCAGCAACTCGGGCCCAAGCGGCACCGGCGGTGCAACTGCCAAGGGCGGCGCGGGTGGTGCAGCCTCGGGTGGGATTGGCGGCACCGTCAAAGGTGGCGCGGGCGGCGGCGGCGCGGGTGGCGTCGGCGCGGGCGGTACTAGCGCGGGCGACGCGAGCATCGGCTCGGGTGGCCGCAGCGACGCGAGCATCAGCACCGGCGGCGCCGGCGGCGGTGGAGGAGGCACGGGCGGCAGCAGCGCACCCGCGTGCGGCGACCCGGGGCAACCCTGTTGCGCCGGGAACGTCTGCAACGCCAAAGGTTGTTGCATCCCGATCACGCCCGACTCCGGCGGCGCGGCGACGCGCACTTGCGTCGGCGTGGGCCAGGCGTGCACCGCGAACGGCGCCAGCGGCACCTGCTCGGCGAGCACCGGCTCGTGTACGAGCACGACGACCGGGCAGCCTTGCGGCGGCATCGGCGAGGCATGCTGTGGCGGCGCCGCCGACGGTGGCGGCGGTCCGGGCGGAGGCACGACCTTCTGCACGGCCAGTGGCTCGCGCTGCTCGAACAACACCTGCGTCGCCTGTGGCAACTCGGGTGCCGAGTGCTGCCAGGGCACTGCGACAAACCAGTGCCAGGCGTCGCTGATCTGCTCGGCCGTCGATGGCGGCACCCAAATCTGCACCGCCTGCGGTAGCACGGGTGCGCCTTGCTGCTCGGGCAACAGCTGCAACACCGGCCTCGGCTGCAACGTCACCGGCGGCCGCCTCGGGACGGGTACCTGCGAGAATTGCGGCGCAGCCGGCGCGGCCTGCTGTGGCGGCAACAACTGTCAGAGCGGCCTTGGTTGCTTTACCGAGGGCGACGGCGGCGGGGGTACGTGCAAGGCGTGCGGCGCTTCGGGCCAGGCGTGCTGCCCGGGCGGTGGGGGCGGCGGCGCGACGTGCAACAGCGGGCTGTCGTGCGCAATCTCGTCCGGCGGCAACCTGTGCACGACCTGTGGCGGCTCGGGGCAATCCTGTTGCGGTACTGGTAATACCGGCACCTGCAGCACCGGTTTCGCCTGCTCGGGCCGAACGGCGTCGGCAGGCACACCCGGAACCTGCAACACCTGCGGCGCGGATGGGCAGGCCTGCTGCGCCGGCGCCACTCCCTGCACCGCCGGGTCTTGCGTGCTGAAGTCCTCGGGCAACACCTGCTCGACCTGCGGCGCCTCTGCCCAATCGTGTTGCGGCACCGGCAACAGCGGAACCTGCAGCGCCGGGCTCGTCTGCTCGGGCCGTGACACAACCACGAGCACGGCCGGCACCTGTGGCACGTGCGGCGGCACCGACCAGCTCTGCTGTCCGACCGGGGGTGGTCCGGGGGCCGCCGACAGCGGCGTGACCGCGTGCACTGCCCCGCAAGAGTGCGCGCTCGCTGCTTCCGGCAATGTCTGCGCTACCTGTGGCGCCGCGAGCCAGCCGTGCTGCGGGACAGGCGGCAACGGCACCTGCACCACCGGGCTTGCCTGTTCCGGCCGCAGCCGCACCAACGGGACACCAGGAACCTGTGGCACCCCCACCGTAGTCGACGGCGGCTCGCGCGACGTGCCCTTCAGCGAGTAGCGGCTAGCCATGATCGGCGGGGTGGTGCTAGCCACCCCGCCGTTTACTTGAGAGACCGGCAATCGCATGAGCTTGCAGTGGGACGGGAACGTCGCGGGCAGGCTCTTGTAGGGCTCGGGATCGACCTTGTAGGGGTGGTCTTTGAAGAACTGGCGGTCGCGCCTCGGTGGAATGCTGAGCTTCTACGTCCGCGAGGCCGCCTGAGCCGTAACGATGCATCGTTGGACAGCACGGGTTCCGCTCGTGGTGGCCGTGGGTTCTGGTACAGGACGCCATTTGCGGTGATCTTGGCCATTGCGCGCATGGGTCTCCGATTGCAAAGTTCCAGGCAAGCCGCGCCATCTGCCTGGACAGCCGCACCGTGGTGTACCAAGATTGCTGACCACTTGTTCAGCGTCGCCCAGTTCTCGAGGTACGTATGAGGAACATCAGCCCGTCGTCATGTGATCCAACTGGAGTTCGAGCTCCCCGTGCCTTTCGCCCGGCACTGCTCCTCCTGCTGGTGGGTGGCGCAGCGTTTGCCGCGTGTTCGCCCGACACCGCCGGCACGGCAGGCGAAGGTTCGGGTGGCAACACCAGCGTGACCGGCGGGAGCGCCGGGCAAACAGGCGGCAGCAGCGGCGCGGGCGGCGGCGGAATCACTGTGGTGATTACTTCTCCCGATGCCAGCGCCGACGTGCCCCAAAGCACGTGCGGCAATGCTGTTCTCGACGGGACCGAGCAATGCGACGACGGCAACACGGAAAATGGCGACGGCTGCAGCAAGATTTGCCAGATTGAGAGCAACTACGACTGCCAGAAAGCCGGCCAGCCCTGCAAGAACCTCGCGGTGTGCGGCAACGGCGTGGTGACTTCGGACGAAGCCTGCGACGACAGCAACACCCAGAGCGGCGACGGCTGTTCGGCTGACTGCAAGACCGTCGAGTCGGGCTGGCAGTGCCGGGTGCCCGCCAAACCATGCACCCCGAAGTGCGGGGACAGCATCCTGAGCGGCAGCGAGGCGTGCGATGACGGCGATACCAAGAGCGGCGACGGCTGCTCGGCCGTGTGCAAAATCGAGGTCGGCTGGAAGTGCGACAGCAACCCGAGCATCTGCTCGAAGACCACGTGCGGCGATGGCAACAAGGAAGGCGCCGAGGGCTGCGACGACGGCAACACCATGCCGTTCGACGGCTGCTCGGAAGATTGCCAGATCGAGCCCGATTGCTCGACCGGCGTGTGCAAATCGACCTGCGGCGACGGCATCGTGCTCAACGAGGATTGCGACGACGGCAACGCGGCCAACGGCGACGGTTGCTCGAAGGATTGCAAGGTCGAGTCCGGCTGGACCTGCAAGCAACCCGACCTGGGTGACAAGATGATGGTGCCGGCAATCTTTCGCGACTTCAAAATGCACCATCCCGCGGAATTCGAGCCCGACGACAACGTTGGCTGTTCCAGCGGCAAATGCGTCGGCATGGTCAAGGACACGCTCGACGGTGACGGCAAGCCCGTCTTCACGGGTATCACCGACCAGGGCGTCGACGTCGCCAGCCCGGATACCTTCAAAGAGTGGTATCGCACGACCGCGGACGTGAACCATCCCAACGCCAGCAAGCTGGCATTGTGGAGGATCGCGAGCGGTGCCTATGTGAACCGCTATGGCGCCAATGGCGAGCAGTGGAAGACGGGGGTCGACGGTAATCCGCTCTTCTTCCCCGTCGACAACGATCCGTTCTCCTCAGGAGAGTTGGCTGCTGCGCAGGTTCCAGGTTTCTACGATCCATCCATTTCGTACGACTTGGACACCAACGGCAATCAGCGGATGCACAACTTCAGCTTCACGAGCGAGGTCCGCTACTGGTTCAAGTACGATTCCACGAAGAACTATCAGCTCGACTTCGTCGGCGATGACGACTTCTGGGTCTTTATCAACCGGACTCTAGCCGTCGACCTGGGCGGTCTCCACTCGGCAACGCCGGGCTCCGTCACCCTCGACGCCGCGACCGCGGCCAAGCTGGGTACCATGCAGTCCGGGAACGTCTACGAAGTAGCCGTCTTCCATGCCGAGCGCCACACCACCGCGTCGTCATTCAAGCTGACGCTCAGTGGATTCAACGCTGCCACCACCGTCTGTACACCCATGTGCGGCGACGGCGTCGCGGTCGCCGACGAGGAATGCGACAACGGCAAGGACAACAGCGACACGGCGTACGGCGGCTGCACCACTACCTGCAAATGGGGCCCGTTTTGCGGCGACGGTATCGTCAACGGCACCGAGGAATGCGACATCGGCAAGAACAACGGCATGCAGTACGGCGAAGGCGGTTGTACCTTCGGCTGCACCAAGGCGCATTTTTGCGGTGACGGGCACGTGGATACGGATCGCGGCGAGGAATGCGACCTGGGCAGCCAGAACGGCAAGACCTTGGATCGCAATGGGTCGCCGTCCGCGGACGCCAGCGCCCTGATTTACTGCACCACCGTTTGCAAGATTCCGCCCGGCGTAGTCTATTAGAAACGGCCCAGGCGACACCACCATTGGCTCACCTCGGGACCGCCGTACCCACGATCATCCAGCGATGTTTCCCCCTGATCGTCTACATCCCTAGGACCAATCCGATACCCTCGACATGGACATCCAACTCTCGGGGACGGTTTGGACTCAGACCGTGACCGACGTTCAGACCAATCGAACGGTGACGTACAGCATCGACATGAAGAACCAGTCGCAAAATTGGCCTATTTCGTGATTGAGGAATACTCGTCGGCTCCAGTTTCGGAAGTCATCTTCACCGACACCACGATCACGTTCGCTTCATCCGATGCGACAGATTGCAAGGTCAACACTCGCGGTCAAAATGACTATCTCTCGACACCCATCGCATCCAGCGACGGCCTGACGTGTTCGATAAGCCAAATAATCCTGCGGGCACAAGGAATTCAGTAAGAGCGAGCCGTCAAAACGAAGGGACGCGACGCAAATGCGCGATTTCACGACGGGAGTCAAACCGTTCGGCGCTCTAGGGGCCGAACAGCAGGCTGCTTGCGAAACGCACGGCGACGAGGACCGCCACGATCACCCCGAGCTGGCTGGCTGCCTCACCTATCGAGTCCATCCACAGGTCCACCCGTTCTTCGCTCCCTTCGGCTCGGCCCGTTTCAGCTCGCGCGATGTTGACTGGCCCGCGCATCGATTGGTTCCCTCCTTTCTCCGCTGCTCTCATTGTGCCCTCCGCTCGGTTTCCGGTCCGGGATCAGGTTTGTAAACTCGTCGATCAGGCTCGCGATCAGTCCGGAAACAACGTCTTTCCTATCGTTAGCAATTCGTGTGCCGGAACCCGTGCCCAGGTCGGGCAAGGCCCGTGATAGGTGAACTGTCCATTTCCTGACAGGTTTGGCGTCAAATCCGCGCGACTACCTCGAGAAGGCTCGGGAGGGGCGTATTTCTTGTGAGGAGGCGTGCGGGAGCGCAACCGATTCAAGCGGGTCTGCTGCCTGGAGAGGTGAGCGACGGAGCGCTTCCGAGCGGACGTGCTAAGGTAGTCGCGGGCTTGGGAGGCAGATCAGTGTCCATCGAACATCGTCAGGGAGACCGTCATTCTGTGTATCTGGCGGCGGAGCTTGTCGCTGAGGGGACGGCTCCGCGCACCGCCATCACCAAGAACATCAGTGAGTTCGGCCTGCTGCTCTTGACGCGTGCCAATCTCAACTGCGGGGAAAGCGTGGTGGTCAAGATCTACCCGCCCGGCGACGAGATGCGGTCGGTCGATGTGCCCGGGAAGGTGGTCCGACTGGAAGAACTGGCCGACGAGGAGAAGGGGATCTGGCGGCACAAATTGGCGTTCGCCTTCGACAAACCGCAGCCCGACATCGCCCAAGAATTCAAGGAATTCGCCGTGGAACAAGCCAAGCTCAACGCCCCGGCCCGGGAGCGAAGATAGTGGTCCGCCGATCTCCCCATTCCGAACCTAGGACGTTTCACACTTCTTCGCGCGCAACTGCAACACGCGCGAGATAGCCGACGGCATCGACCGCGACCGCGCCTACCCGCAGTGTGTCCTCGGGAATCACGTCACCGGCCCAACGAAGCGGCGAAATGGCGTGGTCCCCCTTGCTTCAGCCGGCGCGGCGACCTCTAATGGGGCTCGACCGAAGATGACGACCCAGGCCGGTGTTCGGTGTGGCTCAGGGGCCCGCGCCGGCGAGCTCTGACAGACAAGGAGATCCGCGCGCTGCCGACAGGCAGCCTGTCACGCGCAAGGAGGAAGCATGCAGCAGCGACATCCCAGCCACCCGACGCTCCCGACGCCTCGGTCGACGCAACGGCCGTCGGGGGAGAGCCCGGTGCTGCCACCGCCTGCTTCCGCACGGTCGTCCGCGCTTCGCATCCCACCGCCGCCGCCGCCCCCGCCATCCTTTCGGCCGTCCTCACCTTCCCTGCCGCTCTCCTCGCCATCGCTCCGCATGCCGGAGACTTTCCTTTCGCCGGCCGCGCCAATCCGCCCGCGGCGTGGCGGGCTGCTGGCCGCTCTCCGCGCGGCGCCGCCGTGGGTGCCCTGGCTGGTGGCGGTGCTGGTGACCGGCGCGGCCCTCTACGGCGTCGTCTGGGGCTACGGCGTGCGCGCCCGCCTGCTCGAGCAGGCCGAGAAGGCCGAGGCAGCGGCGGTCGCGGCCACGGCGGCGAGGCATTCCGTCGAGCGGGAGCTGGCCCCCCTCCAGGCCGACAAGGCCGGCATTGCCAGCGAGAAGGCGTGGCTGGCAGCCGCGCGTGCGTCCCTGACCAGGGACCTGGAAGTGCGGGCGGGCCAGCAGGCCGCGCTGAAGACCGCGGCCGCCCGGCTGCGCGAGACGATGAAGAGGGAGATCGCGCAGGGCGACGTCCAGCTCACCGAGAACAAGGGCCGGCTGCAGGTGCGCCTGGCCGACCGGATCCTGTTCGAGCGGGGCAGCGTGTCGCTCTCGGCACGCGGAGAGGGCGCCCTGGCTCGCGTGGGCACCGCGCTGGGCGGCACCGAGGGCTGGCAGATCCAGGTCTTGGGGCACACCGACAACACGCCCGTCGCCAGCAACCTGCGGCCGCGCTACCACAGCAACTGGGAGCTGTCGCTGGTGCACAGTGCAAGCGTCGTGCGCTTCCTGCAGGAACGGGCCGTGACCCCGCCTGACCGCCTGGTCGCGAGCGGCCACGGCGAGTACCAGCCGGTGGCCAGCAACCAGCTCGCAGCCGACCGTGCGAAGAACCGTCGCATCGAGCTCCTGGTGATGCCCGCGCCTCCGTCCGGGGAGCGGGCAACAGCCGAGAATTAGCCGACAGCGCCCCAGCCGCCTTGGATTCGCATCCTAACCCACCGATCGTGGGCTGGGATAGGACGCCAGCAAGAATCTACCCAACTTCGGCCGCCAATGGCGCGGTGCTTCCGGCGGGAATGCTTGACTCGTCAAAATGCCTGCCCCACATTCGATCACGTTCGCTTGGGTCGCGAACGCCCACCGCTGGAGGTGTCTCATGGCACGCGTGCGATTTACGCTTTTTGGCGCCGTAGTAGTTGCTTTGTCCTTCCCTACAGCCGCCCATGCGGTCGACTGCTTCGTGGACAGCGTCGCCGGCGACGACACCAAGTCGGGCCTCACCGAGGCCGATGCGGTTGCTAGCCTGTCCAAGATTCCGACGACATGCACGACCGCCAGGTTCAAGCGCGGCAGTGTATTCAACATTCCTGCGGGGAGCGGGAAGTACGCGGTCAACCTGTCGGGCGGAAAGATCAAGACGCTCACCAACTACGGTGACTCAGGGCAGCCGCTGCCGCAATTCAACAAGCCGCATCAGGCGAGCAGCGGTGCCGTCTTCTCCACGTACGGCCAGATCACGATCGACGGGCTTTACATTTCCGGCTCCCGCAGCGATGCGGCCATGTCCAACCTGGCCGACGGCATCTGCATCATGATTGGTGGCGGCAGCGCGTCGCAGCCAAGCGAGATAAAGAACTGCGAGATCTCCCTGTGCGATATCGGGATGATGACCTCCGGCGACTACGTGCAAGTGCACGACAACTACGTCCATGATCTATCCATCAGCGTGGATGCGGCCCCGGGAGTCGATCCGAACGCCGTGGGCGGCGCGGAAGGCATCTTCGTCAACAGTTCGCACGTCAGGGTGCACAATAACCGCTTCGTCAATTGCTCCACCGCTGCCCAATGGGTCAGCAACACCAACGGTGGGGGCGTGCGATGTGATGGTGGCGCCACCGAGGTGACCGTCAAATACGCTGGCGAGGTCACGGACGTGGAGATTGATCACAACTTCTCGTACAACAGCTGCGGCTTCTTCGAAGTGTCCAGCATGTTCAATACAGGCTCGGGCGCCTACGTCAAAGGGAAGTTCACCAATTCCGTGTTTCACGACAACGTCATGGTGGACAGCGGGTGGATCTCGCTGTTGCAGGTCAACAACACGAAATTGATCAATGTCCGGTGGGAGAACAACACGATTGTCCATCACGACATGGGCACGACCCTGGCTGCCGACGGCACGACGACGATCAACCTGAACGACTTCGGCAGCTCGGGCATCCAGGCCATCGCCTTCAACAGCACGTCGTCGGGCGTGACCGGCGGCGGCGAGATCAGCGCTGGCGATATCTACTGGACGAACAACCTTTGGTATTTCGACACGAAAGTCAAACCCTACAACCTGATCGACGTTACCCATCGGGGCAGCGATGCGTTGCTCGCGAATATCACGGTGACGGGTGATATCGTCGTTACCTCGGACCCCGGCTTCAAAGACATCACCTCCAAATCCGACCCGACGGCGTACGATCTCGTCGCGGGCAGCATCGCGATCGACAAGGGTGTCACCGACACCAGTATTACCCAGTTCGTGACCACGGACTTCCTGGGCCGATTGCGCCCGGCGGGTGCCGCCTACGATCTCGGAGCCTTCGAGTACGGGGCAAGCTCGGCCGGTGGTGCCGCCGGCAGTGGCGGCGCGACGACCTCCGTTACGGGCAAGGGTGGCGCCGGTGGCACCACCACGACCGTGCCGGGCACGGGGGGCACCACCGCAACGAGCACCTCCGTTCCCGCGGGCAGCGGCGGCGCGAGCGGCCCGG
>JADGRD010000704.1 GCA_017881285.1 Pseudomonadota bacterium
CGTCGACCTCCTCGAGCTGGTTGGCGAGGCAATGGGCCGGCCATCCGCCGGCTCCAGCGCTCGGGTTCGTAGAGCGCAATTTGCTTCATACGTTCAGCTCGATCGCTTGGAGAAGATCCGGACACCCATGTACGCTCCAGAGCCAGCACGGCCTAGCTACTTCGGCAAGCCCATCGTGGACGCCCTTCTGAGCTTCGTTGGGAAGCAGGACATCGATTCAATTCTTGCCGTCCCCGGCGTCGAGCAGGTGCCACCCTTCGATGTCGCAGAGTTGGTGTCGCGCATTCTCCGACACCGGGCAAGGGTCGAGTCGAGCGGTGGTCAACTCCTCACGTTTGGCGACGACCCGGGGGCGTCCGTGGACGGGTGGGAGACCACCGCAGTGGCCGCCAGAGTTCCACCGTATCTCTAGTCGCTGGCCAAGCCATTGCACCTGACGGTCCCGCCGCAGGGACATCGTAGTATCATCGAGAGGCCAGGCGCGTGCGGCGGGCCCGCAGGTGAATGGCAAACCGTTAGCCAGACATGTCGGGGTGGCGTCTGGAACGATGACATGTTATCATCCATGACATGTCGAAGGCGGCAGCAGCAAGGAAGAACGTGCAGCGTTATCGCGACCGGATGAGGGAGTCCGGCCTACGGCTGGTGCAGGTGTGGCTTCCCGACACCCGCACGCGAGGCTTTGCTCAAGAATGTCGTCGCCAAAGCCTCGCGGCAAAGAGAGCCGCGCGATCTGAACGTGACACGATGTCGTGGATCGAGTCACTTGGCGATACTGAAGGATGGACCTCGTGAAGCGTGGCGACGTAGTTGTCGTGGCAATGCAAGGAGACTACGGCAAACCGAGGCCGGCCCTCGTGGTCCAATCGGACCTATTCAATGACACGCATGCCAGCGTCACGCTTGCTCCTGTGACGAGTACCATCGTCGATGCTCCTTTGTTTCGTCTGACCGTGGACCCAACGCCGGTGAATGGGCTGCGGTCGGTCTCACAGATCATGATTGACAAGATGACCGCTGTGCGGCGGGACCGGATCGGCAAGCCTGTCGGACGCCTGGACGACGGAACGATGATCCGCGTGAACCGAGCGCTGGGGCTTTGGCTTGGCCTTGCAGCGTAGTGCCGGCTAATTCTACTGTGTCACAACGTGGCCGCAGCAAGGCAGCAAGGCAGCATCCTGGCGAGGGCGCGGGCGATGAGTAGGCGCATGGTGGTGATAGAGGCCGGGTTGTGGCGCTCAGTCCGGACCGGGACTGCCTCTTGGTCTGAAACCTCTGGGTAGCGGGGCGGCCTTGAGGAAGGCCAGAGGCTCTGGGGGGGAAAGCCGAGCTCGCTCGGCGACCAGGAAAGCGTAGGCGGCGATGCATAAGGCCCCGTGATGGTGGAAGCCGAGCCAGCCGCGTCCTTCGTAGTGGCTCAGGCCAAGTTCCTGTTTGAGCTCCTCGTAGTCGCGCTCGATTCTCCAGCGAACGTGGGCGAGGCGCAGTAGGTCCGTGATGCGGCTCCTGGCGGGGAGGTTCGAGAGCCAGAACTTGGTCGGTTCAGGTTCGCCATCGAGCCACTCGAGCAACAGCCATTCGATGGGTCTGGGTTCGGGACGCCAGTAGTCGAGGGGACATCTCCCTGCACGCATTCGATCTGGACATTCAAACGCGGCGACGCAACCTTCGTCGTGAGCGAGCTTGGCTGCATAGAAGGGAAACCACCAGCGGGCGCGATTGGAACCCTGGAGGTCTTACTCGACGGGAAGCAGGGGATGGAAGGGTGGTGCTACTAACCTGAAGAGCACGACCTCCTTGCTGCACGATACGGCGATCTCCTTCGGGCCATGGAGAACCTGATCGCCGCTCTCGACCAGAGAACCTGAAGCCTGGAGCCTTGGGTTGCGGGCGAAGCCCGCGCTATGCTCTCTGTGGTTCGTTTTCCTATCTTGCAGGCGCCGGATCCAGACGGCGTAGACGAGCCCGGGCTTCGTCGAGCCAGGGACCGGCCACCGAGGGTTCGCCGCCTTGCAGGTCGATGAAACGGTCAAGGTGCAGAACGGCCTGCCGCTTGCCGCCGAGCCGTTCGAGCGCGGTGGCTAGGTTGTAGTGAGCATCGGCGAACCAGGGGCTCTGCTGCACCACCCGGCGCAGCTCGGACGCCGCCGGCTCGATCTCGCCCTGCCGGTAGAGAATCGCGGCCAGGTTGTAGCGCGCCTCGGGCTGCTCGGGATCGAGGGCGAGGGCGGCCTCGAATTCCGCGCGCGCCGCGCCGACGTCGCCCCGGCGATGGCAGAGCCCGCCCAGGTTGGTGTGAGCCGCCGCCAGGCCGGGATCGCCGGCCAGCGCCTGGCGATAACAATCCTCCGCAGCCGCGTCCTGTCCCGGCTCGGCCTCCTTGGCGAGACCAGCGGCAAACCATTCGTACGCCCCGCGTGGCTTGGCGCTCTCTGGCGCCAGGCTCTCCGCTTCGGGCCGCGGACCCGCAAGCGCCAACACCTCGGCCGCCCGCTCCGCGAGATCGGAAAGGCCGAAGTCGAAACGGCGCTGGCCCGTGACCTCGAAGGTCAGGCCGTCTTCGACCAGCGCCATGGTGTTGCCGTCCCAGGCAACGCGCAGCTTGGTGAGCGGCCGGTCCACGGTCGGCAACGTGGCGCGAATCTGTTCCAGGGCCTTGCGGATGTACGCGGGCTGGAAACCGCGGTCGACCAATTCCTTGGCGGCGCGCACGCTGACCAGATCCGAAAAGGTGTACGCCTGCCGCGACCCACGCCGCAGCGAGGGACCGACGAAGCCCGACTGCGACCAGTAGCGCAGCTTGGCCTCAGGCACGTCGAGAATGCGCGCGGCGGCGCCGAAACTGTATTCACGTTCAATGGCGGTCGTCATCAGAGAATGGCCTCCACGTCGATGTCCAGGAAGACGCGTGCGCCCTGCGTGCGGATGCGG
>JADGRD010000705.1 GCA_017881285.1 Pseudomonadota bacterium
TCGCCATGCGCACCAAGGCGCCGCTCTCGCTGGTGGTCTTCGACCTCGACCACTTCAAGGAGGTCAACGATACCTACGGCCACCCGGCGGGCGATGTGGCACTCGCCGAGGTTTCCCATGTCGTGTCCACGCTGATCCGGGCGGAAGACATCTTCGCGCGGGTGGGCGGCGAGGAATTCGGGGTGATCTGCCGGGCGACGGACAGCCCATCCGCGCGGGCCGTGGCGGAACGCATGCGGCAGACGGTGGCCGCCCACAAGATCTCCGCCGAGGGCAAGGTCATTCCCGTCGCCATCAGCGCCGGGACCGCCTCCATCCCCGATCCGCGCATCACCGATCCCCAGGCCCTCATCGCGGCCGCGGATCACGCTCTCTACGAGGCCAAGCGCGCGGGACGCAACCGTGTGTGCGTGTGGCAGGGCGGATGAGCACACTCCGCCGACATCGCGGGAAAGGAACGCTCACGTGCACCCACTGAAGGTCATTTTCAGCAGTGTCGACGTTCAGCTCGTCTTCTACATTGTCCTGGCGCTGATCCCCAACCTCTTCCTCATTCTGTGGGCGATGGCGCGCCTGTCCCGCGACGTACGCCTGCTCAAGGCGAAGCTCGACATGACGGAGAACGACATCAACCTGCTCGACCAGAGCATCAGCAGCCTCACCGCCGAGTTCCAGGCCATCCGGAAGCTGGAAAACGAGGCGAACGCGGCCGGCGAGAAAGCCGTGCGTGCGAAAACGGCCGGTCGTCCGGAATAGCCGCTTTCTTGCGGGCGCGGGCCCCCGTCCGTAATCTCGATCTTGCTCATGACGCGTCTTCACTACCTCGCTCTGCCGGCCGTGCTCTTGTGGCCCCGGTTGGTGCTCGCCGGCGAATCCGGCGGCTCCGACGACGACGAGGAACCAGCGCCGCCGAGCGAACCTGCTGTCGCCACGAAGTCGACGCCAGTCGCCTTCGACAGGAAATGGCTGGAGCCCTTCTTCGCGTCCGGACCGGAGAGCAAGGCCGCCGCGCGTTTTCGTGATGGCGACTTCACCGGCGCCGCCAAGGAGCTGGGCCGCGCTCTGGCCGGCCTGTCCAAGTCTTCGCCCGAGCGCAATCCCTTGCGCTACCTCCAAGCCCTCTCGCTCATCAATACGTCGTCGTGGCAAGCGGCCGGCGACATCTTCGAGGATCTGTGGTCAACCTACCCGCTGCTCGCGCCCTACCATGCCTACCACGCCGCCCGGTGCCACCTGCGCCGCGGTGACAGCGACGGCGCCTTCACCTGGCTGTCACGCGTGCCCTCGGGCAGCGTGCCCGAGCCCGACGCGGTGATGGTCAAGGTCGACGCCTTCGTTGCGGACAAGCGCTGGGCCGAGGTGGAAACCGAAGTCAGCACCTTCCTCGCCCGCTTCCCCAAGGGGCCGCGCCGGGACGAAGCCATGTTCCTGCGCGCCGAGGCGCTCAAGGAAAGCGGCCGGCCCATCGCCCAGGTCGCCGCCGCCTACCGCAAGGTGTGGGCCGAGGCGCCGTCCGAGACCTGGTCGGCACGCGCCAACGAGCGGCTCGAGGCACTGGCCAAGACCGTGCCGGCCGAACAGGCGAGCGCGCTCACTGCCCGCGGTATCGATGAGCAACTCTCCCGCGGCATGATCCTCTTCGACGGCAATCAGAACGCGCAGGCCGAAGCGGCGTTTACCGTCGCGCTGTCCTTGCCCGGCCTCGACAAGGCCACCATCTGCAAGCTGCGTTTTCACCTAGCCCAGTCGGTGTGGAAGCAGCGCCAGCGCCAGCGCGCGGCCCCGCTTTTCGACACAGCCGTCGCCGACTGTCGCGCGGCGGGAGACAAGGATCTCACCGTGCGCTCGCTCTACCAGGGCGGGCGGTCGTACGCCTCCGCCGGCGACAAGGACAAGGCCCTCGGACTCTACGCGCAGATCGAGAAGGACTTCGCCGGCCATCGCTTCGCCGACGACGCCCGCCTGCGCGCGGCCGAGGTCCTGACCGACACCGGCAAGGACGCGGAGGCGGAAAGACTGCTCGGCGACCTCGCCGATCTCTATCCCAAGGGCGACATGGCACCCGAGGCGCTGTGGCGGCTGGCCTTCGATCGCTGGCGCGACCGCGACTACGCCAAGGCGCTCGCCTGGCTGGACGAGATCCTGAAGCGCTATCCGCGCGAGGAGATCTGGTACGCCGAGGGCCGCGCTCTTTACTGGCAGGCACGAGTCTTTCAGAAAAAGGGCGACGGCAAGCGAGCCCGCGCCAGCTACGAGCGCGCCGTGCACGAGTACCCGCTGTCGGTGTACACTCTGTTCTCGCTCGAGCGCATGCGAAAGGCCTTCCCCGAGGCACGAACGGCTCTCTTGCGCGAGCTGCGCAAGCACATGAGCGACCTCGACAAGAAGTCGCCCTGGGAATTCGGCAAGCAAGTCGTGTTCGCCGAGCCCGGCTTCCAGCGCGCCGTCGAGTTCGCGCGCATGGGCCTGGGCAGCGAGGCGCGCCGCGAGCTCGCCAAGCTCGGCCTGCGCGTCGGTGGCGCGAAGAACGACGCACTTCCCGCGACCGGCCGCGAGGACGTGTACTGGATCACCGCCATCCTCCTCGACCGCAGCGGGCAGTGGCACGCCTCGCACTCCATCCCCCGCTATACCCTGACCGGGTTCCGGCGTGCCTACCCCAACGGCGGGCGGCACGAGGCGGAATGGCGCCTCGGATTCCCCAAGGCCTTCCCCGACGAGGTCGCCCGCAATTGCCACGCCAACAGCGTGCCCGAGGCCTTGCAGTGGGCCATCATGCGCGAGGAAAGCTCGTTCTATCCGCGCGCCGAATCCTTCGCCAACGCCCTCGGCCTCACGCAGATGATGATGAAGACTGCGGGTCGCTTCGCCAAGTGGCCGGTCACCCGCGAAGCGCTCTTCGACCCCGACAAGAACCTGGAA
>JADGRD010000083.1 GCA_017881285.1 Pseudomonadota bacterium
CCATCGGCGGCGGCACCGGCTCCGAGCTGCGCCGTCCGCTCGGCATCTCCATGGTCGGCGGCCTGGCCCTGTCACAGCTCGTGACCCTGTTCACCACGCCGGTCATCTACCTGTGGCTGGACCGCATCCAGGCCCGGCGTAGGGCGCCGGTCGCAGCGAGGCTCGAGGCGGGGCAGGTGGCGAGCGAGACGGTGTAGGCGCCTGCTGTCCGGCTGAGGGCCGCAACAACGAAGCGGTGCTTACCAGCTCTCTCCGCAACCAAGTAGTGCCTGCACCCGCCGCGCCCGTCGCCGCGCCGATTGCCGAGCAGGACAAGCCCAAGAAGACCTCGATGTATATCCGGTGGTCCGAGCTTTTACGCAGGGTTTTCGAACCAAGAAACCCCCTTCGAAAGGATTGGGCAGCTAACTTTCCGCCGGAACGACTGGCGAGACGCGCAAGAGAGCGACGAGTAGACAGGGCGCCACCGGCCCCGTTACTGCCGCCGTCGCGCGCGAGCCAAGGCCAGCCCGCACAACACTAGGCCTGGAAGAGCGACAATATCCGGACGCCCGGCGCGTCCGCCGATTGCGCAGCCCGAGCCGCGCCCGGCGTCGCTGACGTGGATTTCGATGGGCGCCGACTCGACGCCGCCCGCGTTCACCGCGGCTGCCTCCAGGGTGAAGTCGATGGACTGCGACGGATCATCGCCACCTGCAAAGTAGAGCGCCCCCTGCGTAGTCAGCAGGGGATAGCTCGGAATCGTGAAAGCCTGCGGCAGAACGCCGCGTACGACGGCCAGGCGCACGCCGAGGTCTGGCGGCCAGACCGAACCGTCAGCCTGCAGAAATTGCAGGGTCAGGCTACCGACCTCCGCGCAGTCTCCATTGCCGGGCGGTGCATGCTGGGAACGTTGCACGCTCACGTCCCCCAGCGAAAGCGCGGGCGGTGCCGGCAAGGATGCCGCCAGCGTCGGGTCGACGGAGAACTGATCGGGGTAGGGCTTGATTTTGCAGGCCAGCGCGGCCGCAGGCCACGCCGAGCTGGCGAGGACCGCGACCGCGATGGCCAGCAGTCTCTTTCCGAGCGGTCGAGGCAACGAAGCCGTAGCGGTTCCTGGTCTCATGGCGATCTCAACCGTAAGTCTACGCTCGCTGCAGCGCCCAATGCAGGTTCAATCGTTGTGGCGACGGCATCATCAACGGTACCGAAGACTGCGACTGCAGCGACAACTACTTGGGGAACATCGTCGTCCCACCTTGCGTAGTGAGGCCCGGCGGTACGTGGTACCCCGGCTACTGCAATGGGTGCCGGGTGCTTACCGACATCGGTGGCTAAGCCGGGCGATGCGTGGCCATGGTGTGGCCCTGGCCACATACCTCCCATGCTTGGGTGTTCGGACCCTCCCCGCTCGCGTTTAACACGCTGTTCGAGAATGGCACGCAGGGCGAAGAAGCGATCCGCAGTCTCGTCACGCTGACGGACAGCACGGGGTGCGGAGTGCTGAATCCCAGCGCGCCCACCTCTATGCCCGGATTTGTGATCCGAGAAGGGGCATGGATCCGGAAACGTTCAGGCGACTCGGGCGTCAAAAGTGATCATGTCGTGTCGGTCTGGAGCTTTGATGCTTTTGTTGAGCTGGAAGGGCAGCAGGTACGTGGCCAGGCTCGTGTCGTGGCTGGCCTTCGGGGCAATCGGTGTTGGGACACCATCGCTGGCGCACGCGCACTTCAAGCTCAACTCTCCGGCGAGTTGGATGTCGCAAGACGCCGTCGGGGGCCCGCAGAAGAACGGACCATGCGCGGCAGTGCCCAATACGGCCCTGGGTGATTCTGCCGGCACGCCGACCAACGCGGTCACCGTGCTTCAATCGGGTCAAACGGTTCCTGTCTCCATCACGGCGACCGTCGCACACCCGGGCTGGTTTCGCATCGCCCTGGCCGAGGGAGCGAGCTCGACGCAGACCCTCTCGACGCTTGCCGATCCGCAAGCCCAGACGGGCACCAATTGCACACCGGCCATCATGAGCAATCCCGTCTGGTCGCCGACCCAACCCGTCATCGCCGATGGCTTGCCGGCCGGCTCTACCGCTTCGACGCAACAGGCCGGCACCCAGACATTCCAGATCACGATTCCCAAGAGCGCATCCTGCACCAGCGCAGCGCCCTGTACCCTTCAGGTCATCATGGTGATGACCGATCACCCGGCCAACGACTGCTATTATCATCATTGCGCGGATATTTCGATCGGGGCGGCCGCCGACGCGGGTAGCGATTCTGCGGGCACGGACGCGCCCGTTGCGAAAGATGCATCGGTCGAGGCTCACGACGCGAGCGTAGCCGGTGGCAGCGGTGGCTCGGGCGGCGCCGGTGGAGGCGGCGGCACCGGCATTGGGGGCGCGACTGGCTCGGGTGGTAGCGCGGGTGCAGGTGGTACGGGCGGCGTCACCGGCCGGGGGGGCGGCAGCGGAGTCGGAGGGCTGACGGGCGCAGGTGGCAGCGCAGGCTCGGGCGGCGTCACCGGCACGGGTGGCAGCACCGGTACCGGAGGGCTGAGGGGTTCAGGCGGCAGCCCGGGTTCGAGCGTCAGCGCGGGCGCCGGCGGCGGTACCGGCGGGGGCGGCAGCGCCGGAACCGGAGGGCTGACGGGCTTTGGGGGTAGCGCGGGTTCGAGCGGCGGCGCGGGTGTGGGCGGAGCCAGCGGGTCCACGGGTACACCCAGTGGGGCCGGGGCCGCGACGGGAGCCCCGGCGAAGTCCGGGTCGAGCTCGGGGTGCGACCTCTCCTCCCGCGGCGGATCGTCGTGGCTCATGATTGCCGCGATGCTGGGGGCCATGGCTGCGCTGCAAAGGCGACGGCGACGACGCTGAAGCGCCCGTGCTGGCTCCCAGCCTCTGACAGACCGAGCCGCCGTCGTTCCCGGCATGTTTCCAGGATGCTGCTGCCATGTTTCGCGTCCAGGAGACTGACTTGCCTTCGCGGGATTGGACTTGCCGATCGAGAGACCCTGGTCATAGTTGAGTCACCACTCAAAAATGGCTCGCCCGCCCAGCATTTCCAACCAGCAGATCCTCGACGCCGCGCGCGCCGTGTTTCTGGCCCATGGCCTGTCCAAGGCGAGCACGGTCGAGATCGCCCGGCGCGCCGGCGTGTCCGAAGGCAGCATCTTCAACCGCTTCCCGACCAAGGACATCCTATTTCAAGCCGCCATGGACGAAGCCCAACCACCCGCGTTGACGCTAAGCCGTTTCGTGGGCCAGGGCGACGTCCGTAAGAACCTCAACCGCATCACCGTCGAGAGCATCCACTTTCTCGGGCAGCTTCTGCCCAAGCTGATGATGTGCTGGTCTGAACGCGAGCTCGCGGGTGGCACGCGCGTGCGCAGCCGCCCGCGTCAGGTGTTGCACGCCCTCACCCGCTTCTTCAAGGAAGAGAAGGCCCTGGGCCGCCTGGCGGGAGATCCGGAGATCGCGGCGCGCATCTTCATGGGCGCGGTGTGGAACTACTGTTTCCTGCAGACCGTGACCGGAGATCGTTCGATGTCGGTTCAGACCTTCGCCCGCCGCCTGGTGGCCGGGCTCTGGCGGGGCATCGCTCCCGCGAGGAAGCCGCGATGAGCGCGCCACGCCCGCCGGTCAACAAGTGGCTGGTCACCATCTCGGTGACATTCGGCACCTTGATGGGGACCATCGACGCATCCATCGTCAACGTGGCCCTGCCCCACATCCGCGGCTCGGTGGGCGCGACCTTGGAGGAAATCACCTGGCTCACGACCGGATTCGTGGTGGCCATGGTCATCGTCATGCCACTGACCGGCTTCCTCTCCCGCATGTTCGGCCAGAAGCGCGTGTACTTGACCTCGCTGGTGGTGTTCATCCTGGGCTCGGCCCTGTGCGGGACCGCGCACTCGTTGACCACGCTGGCGGCCTTCCGCGTTCTGCAAGGCATGGGCGCCGGGGCCTTGCAACCCACCGAGCAGGCCATCTTGCGCCGGACCTTCCCCCCCCACGAGCAGGGCATGGCCATGGCGGTGTTCGGCATGGCGGTCGTGCTGGGGCCGGCCGTCGGGCCAACCCTGGGCGGGTTCATCGTCGACCACTACAGCTGGGAGTGGATCTTCTTCATCAATCTGCCGGTCGGCGCTCTCGGCTTCCTGATGGTCACGGCCTTCGTCCACGAAGACGAGGAAACCCTGCGCGCCAATCACGCCCAGGCTGCCCGCGAGAAGAAGAACGTCGACTGGGCCGGCATCGCCATGATGGCGATCGGGCTCGCGCTGGTTCAGTACGTGCTGGAAGAAGGCGCGCGCGACGACTGGTTCGAGTCGCGCACCATCTCCGCCTGTCTGGCCGTCGGCATTATCGCCCTCATCGCTTTCGTCGTTCGCGAATTCACCGCCGCCGCGCCCGCCGTCGATCTGCGCCTGTTCAAGGACAAGACCTTCCTGTCCGCCACGCTCATCAGCGCCGTGCAGTTCGCCATCATGATGGCCAACCTCTTTCTCTTGCCCGTTTTCATGCAGGAGATGCTCGGCTACTCGGCCCTCGACGCCGGCCTCGCGCTGCTGCCGCGCGCGGCCATCATGTTCGTGGTCAACCCCATCGTGGGCAAGCTCTACGGCAAGATACCCCTGCGCCTGCTCGTCGGGAACGGCGTGGTCTGTGTATCCCTGGGCTCGTTCGCCATGGCCACCTTCACCTTGCAGACCAGCCTCGCGCAAATCGTCCTCGCCACCCTCATCCAGGGCGTCGGCTTCTCTTGCCTCTTCATCCCTCTCGCCGCCGCCGCCCTGTCCAATATTCCCAAGCATCGCCTCGCCGATGCGACCGGGCTCAATTCCCTCTTCCGCCAGCTCGGCGGTTCCATCGGCCTCGCCATCTTCGCCACCCTGCTCACGCGCTACGGAACCATCGCGCGGGCGAGCCTGGCCGTGCATGTCACCGAGCTTCGCCCCGAAGTGGCGGCCCGCTTGGGTCAGATCGCGACCGGGCTCGGCGCGCGAGGACTCGATCCCACCTCCGCGCGAACCGGCGCCTTCCAGGCCCTGTCGGGACTGGTTTTCGGCCAGGGCATGACCCTGGCTTTCGAACGCACCTTCTATTTGGCCGGCATCGTCTTTCTCACCGTCTTGCCGCTTCTCTATTTCCTCAGGGTGGCGCGCCAGCCGGCCGGCCCCCTTCATCTGGAGTGATTCATGGAAAGCACCGCAGTGCCCGCGCTCAAACTCGAAAACGCCTCGCCCGCGCCCAAGCGAAACAAGAAACCGTTCCTGATCCTGGGCGGGGTGGTGGCCACGTTCGCCGCCATCGCCGGCATCTACCTGCTCGCCACCGCGAACCAGGAAAGCACCGACGACGCGCAGGTCGAGGCCGACGTAGTTCCCATCGCCGCGCGGGTGAGCGGTCAGATTGCCCGGCGTCTGGTCGAGGACAACCAGCGCGTGAAGAAGGGCGATGTCCTCGTCCAGATCGACGACGCCGACTTCGCCGCGCGCAGCAAACAGGCCGAGGCCGAGCTGGAAACCGCGCGCGCCCAGGCCGCGGCCGCCGACGCGCAGGTGCACGTGGTCGAGGCCGGCGCCAAGGGTGGTTTGCAGAGTGCACGCGCGAGCTTCTCGGGCTCGTCGATGGGCGTGGCCAATGCCGAAGCACAACTCGCGGCCGCGAAGGCCGCGCTCGAACGCTCCAAGGCCGAGGCCCGCAAGGGCGAGATGGATCTGCAGCGAACCAAGCAGCTGGTGGCCGGCAACGCCTTGCCGCGCGAGCGCCTCGACAACGCACAGGTCGCCTACGATGCCTCGCAAGCGGCGCTGGCCCAGGCCCAGGCCCAGGTCGCGGCCGCGGCGGAGATGCGGCAGTTGGCCGGCACGCGCGTCGACGAGGCACGCGGCCGGCTCGATCAGAGCACACCCATCGCGGCGCAGATCGGCTCGGCCAAGGCCAACGCCGATCTGGCGCGCGCCCATATCAAGGTCGCGGAGGCGGCGCTCGACCTGGCCAGGCTGCAGCTCGGCTACACCAAGATCGTCGCCACCGAGGACGGGCTGGTGACCAAGTTGTCCGTGCAGGCGGGCCAGATGATCAAGGTCGGCCAGCCGCTCGCCGAGCTGGTGCCGGATCGCACCTACGTCGTCGCGAACTTCAAGGAGACGCAGGTTGGCCGGATGCGTCCGGGGCAGACCGCGCGCGTGCGCATCGACGCCTTTCCCGGCGTCGAGATCGAAGCCAGGGTCGACAGCGTTTCCGGCGGCACCGGTGCGCGTTTCTCGCTCCTGCCGCCCGACAATGCCTCGGGTAACTTCGTCAAGGTCGTGCAACGCGTACCGGTGCGCATCGCCTGGCGCAAGCGGCCCGAGGTGCTTTTGCAGGCCGGTCTCTCCACGGACGTCACGGTCTACATCCGCAAGGGGAACTAGATGAACGCGTTCGCCGTGCTGACCTTGCTAGTCTTCGAGGCGGCCGACGCGCCGTCCGTCCAGCGTCTGACCATGGACCAGGTCGTCCAGATGGCGGTCGAGTCGTCGAGCGCGCTCAAGGCCGCCCGCGCCCGCGCGCGTGGCAACGAGGAGCAGGCCAAGAGCCTGCGCGGCCGCCTCCTGCCCTCGGTGAACCTCTCGGATGAATGGCAGCGCTGGAACTCGCGGTTCTATCCCTCCCTCGAGCTGCCACCGCCGATGCCGACGGCATCGTTTCTCGCCCGCGACCTCACCACCAACACCTTCGTCGCGGCGGCGGGACAGCCCTTGCTCGGCCTCCTGCATCTAGCCTCCGACCACAGCGCGCTTTCGCATGCGGCCGAGGCGGCCGCTTGCGACGTGCAAACGCTGGAAGCCAACCTGCGCGACGAGGTTCGCACGCAGTTCATGCGCATGTTCGAGGCGCGAACCTTGGCCGGCGTGGCGCGCGCATCCCAGGTGCAACTGGTGGAGCAACTCGTGGTTGCGAAGGAAAGGCTCGCCGCCGGCGTGCTGACCCCCGCCGATGTTCTGCGCCTCGACGTCGCCGCGGCCAATGCCCGACAGCAAGAAACCCAGGCCCTGGCGGCCGAGGAAGTTACGCGCGCCGGCCTGCTCGTCGCCCTCGGCCGCGAGCCGCACGACGCGAGCATCGATTTCGTCGAGCCGTCGACGCCCGAGTCCGCCGAAGCAACCCTGAGTGACCTGGCGCCGCTGGTAGCCAGGGCACTGCACCAGCGTAGCGAGATCCGCAGCGCCGCGCTCGTGGCCGAAGCCGCCGGCGCGGGCTCGCATGCTCGCACCTATGATCTGCTACCCGATGTGGATCTCGAGGCCGGCTACATGCACGTCTCCGGGCAGACGTTCATGAAACCCGACGCCGCCTTCGTTGGCCTCAAGGCCGGCTGGCAGATCTGGGACTGGGGCGCACGCTGGTACCAGCATCGCGCGGCGGCGTCCCAGGCCGAGGCCGCGCGGGCCCTGGCCGACGATGCCCGCCGACACGTGGAGACCGACGTCGCGGCCAGGCTCGCTAACGTCCGTGCCACCGCCAGTGCGCTCGAGACCGGACGCACCGCCATCGGCAGTGCCGAGGAGGCCTACCGCGTGACCACCGTTCTGCTCGCTGCCGGTAGCGCCAACACCACCGATCTGCTCGACGCCCAGGCGGCGCTGACGCAAGCGCGCCTCAACTTCGCGCGCGCCCGCTACGAGTATGCCCTCGCGCGCATGAGCCTGGCCCGCGCGCTCGGCGACTGATGGAATTGCCTTCCGTCCACGCCGTGCGGCGCCTTGCCCCGCCAGCAGCGGCAGATTGTCGCGGTCGTCGCCTTGAACAGACGCGGCACGAATCCAGGGATTGCTCGGGGCCGGTCGATTCGGCACAGCGGCCGCCAAACCGCCGTGGCACGGCCGATGCACATGACAACCACCAAGAGGCAGCCCATGACGAGCGATCAAACGGTTCGGGAACCCAGCAGTGCCTCCTGGCCGAGAACGGAGTCGGGCGACTTGATTGTCGCCCGAGTCGCCATCGCCGACGACGATCCCGAGACCCTGGAGCTCCTGAGCGAGATCTTGCGCAGCCCGACCATCGAGATCTACAAGGCGACCGACGGAGCAGAACTGGTGGTGCTGCTCGCCGAGCACGGACCCTTCGACCTCGTGGTGACCGACATCGACATGCCGTGGATGGAAGGGCTTGCCGTGGTCCGCTCCGCGCGCGCATCGGAGCTCCAGGTTCCCGTTCTCTTCGTCAGCGGGGTTTCGCGTCCTGAGCTTCCGGAGGCGATTGAACGCCTCGGCAACAGCAAGCTTCTACGCAAGCCCATCGCGGTTTCCACCCTGCGAAAGACCGTTCGGGAGATGCTGGGAGGCGTCCCGTGACCGCCGCCTCGAAACGGGTGGCATCGAATCCACGCCCGTGCCCCGAGCGAACGATCGGCCATCCTTTCTTCTCCTCTGCCTCGTTCGGCCCCTTGCGCGCCCAGGGCCGGTGAAGGTTCCGCCCCCGTCCGGATCGGGGAGCGGGGGCACGAGCGAGTTCATTCAGCGGACGGCGCCGGCCGGCTCGGCAGCGTGAACCAGAAGGTGCTCCCGTTGCCTTCCTGGCTGTCCACGCCGATGCGGCCGCCGTGCGCCTCGACCGCCAGCTTGCAGAAGGCCAGGCCCAGGCCAGTGGTCTGGTTGCGGGCCGAGGTGGTGGTGTCGACCTGGGCGAACTTGTCGAAGATCTTGCGGTGAAAATCGGCGGCGATGCCCGGGCCGGTGTCGGTGACGAAGACCCGCGTGTGCTCCGCCTCGATGACGATGCCGACCCGAATCTTGCCGCCGGCGGGGGTGAGGCGCAGGGCATTGGCCAGCAAGTTCTGCACGATGCGCGCGACGATTTCCTCATCCGCCAGCACCACGGCCGGTGGCGTCGGGTGCTCGAAGGCGATCTGGCGGGCGCCCACCAGCGATTCGAAATCGTCCAGGCTCTGCCCGATCACCCGCACCAGATCGCACTGGCAAACTTCCAACTTCATCATCTGTGCCTCCATCTTGCCGACATCCAGAATCCCGTTGATCATGCGGGCCATGTGGCGCGTGGCGTGCATGGCGCTCGCCACATCCGCTTGCGTCTGGACTCCGAGCTTTTGCTTGGCCTCTGCCGCGAACAGCTCGAGATAGCTGGAGATCGCGGAGAGGGGCGAGCGCAGGTCGTGGACAATCATCTGCACCAGGCTGTCGCGATGGCGCTCGCTCTCGCGCAGCTTCTCGTAGCTCGACTGCGCTTCCCGTCGCTGGCGGCGCAGCTCCAGGTGCGCCGCCACCCGCGCCTTGACCTCGTCGATCTGGAACGGCTTGGTGATGTAGTCGACGCCACCTGCCTCGAAGCCCCGCACCTTGTCGAGCGTCTCGCCCAGGGCGCTGACGAAGATCACGGGGATATCGGCGAGACGAGGCTCGGCCTTCAATTGCGCGCAGATCTCGTAGCCATTGATCTCCGGCATATTCACGTCGAGCAGGATGAGGTCGGGCGGCTCGCTCCGCGCCGCCTGGAGCCCGAGGCGGGCGCTGGTCACCGGCCGTGGCTGCCAGCCGGATTGCTGGAGCATGCTGGTCAGCACCTTCAAGTTGACCGCGTTGTCATCGACCATCAGGATGCTGGCCGCGCCGCCAGAGGTGGCTTCGCTGGTCATGGCTCGGCCTCCGCGCCGATGCGCTCGAGCAGTCCGGGGTAGTCGTACCGCTCGACGATTTCGCGCAG
>JADGRD010000706.1 GCA_017881285.1 Pseudomonadota bacterium
GACGGGGCTCTATCCCCCCGCAAGGTCCCTCTCGAAGGTTTCAGCAATGCTTCATTTCATCACTTCCTCCTCCGCCAAGCTTTCCTGGCGCGCCCTAAGTCAATCGAAGGGGGCTTCTTCGTCCGAGAACCTCTACCCCACGGCGAGTCACCGCTCGCCCGTGGGCGCGAGCCCGCCCTTGCAGGTTGCGTTCTGCGCGTCCCTGTGGTTCGCCAAGAGGTCATCCGCACCCCCAGTTTCCCGACGGTGACGACGATGGCGAGTGTGCCTGGCCATGCCGGCCCGGCATCATGCACCATCGCGCGATGGTTGACCTGTTCCTGAGCCTCCTTGGTGCGCTGCGGTCCGCCTTCCGCAGCCGAGCCAGCCTCGCACTGGAGAACCTCGCCCTGCGCCAGCAGTTGGCCAACCTGCGGCGCACCTCGGGCCGCCCACGTCTGCGCAAGTCCGACCGCGTCTTCTGGCTCCCGCGACCAGTCCTTCGCCAAGTCGTCATCCGCGCCCTGACTTTTCCGTCGGTGCCGGGGCGAATTCGTTGGGCTGGCGCTCGTCGTCGCCCGCGCGCATCATCCCACCACGCTCGGCCTGTTCCTGAACCTGCTCGCCGGCCTGGGCCAGCCGTCGGCAGCCTTGCCGGCGGTGTGAAGTCCTGCAAGCAGACTTGCGTTTGGTCGGACTAGATGCAAGTATAGTGACGTGGCCAATCGAGCCTTCTGGTTGCACGAGTTGGAGACCGCCTTCGCATCGAGATCCGTGGTTTGGCTGGGTGGCGTCCGCCGTGTTGGCAAGACGACACTCGCGCGCTCGCTGCCCGGGGCGCGCTATTTCGACTGCGAGCTCGTCCGGACACGGCGCGCCCTCGATGATGCCGAGCTCTTCTGGCGTGACCAACCGGCCGGTTCACTTGTCGTTCTCGACGAAATCCATCGACTGACGAATCCGTCCGAGGTGCTGAAGATCGCCGCCGACCATTTCCCAAAGGTGCGCGTTGTCGCTACGGGGTCGTCGACCTTGGCGGCAAAACGGAAGTTCAAGGACAGTCTCGCCGGGCGCAAGCGCGAGGTGTGGTTGACGCCGATGATCGCCGCCGACCTCGAAGCGTTCGGCAGCGCGGACCTCGACCGGCGCATGCTGAATGGCGGGCTACCGCCGTTCTTCCTCGCCCCGCGGGTCGACGACAAGGACTACGAGGAGTGGATGAGCTCCTACTGGGCGAAGGATCTCTCGGATCTCTTCGTCGTCGACAAACGCGCGGCTTTCATGAAGTTCGCCGAGCTCATCTTCGCGCAAAGTGGCGGTCTATTCGAGGCACAGGCGTTCGCGGCTCCGTGCGAGGTATCGCGAACGACTGTGCAGAGCTATCTCTCGATCCTCGAGACAACGCTGCTTGCCACGGTGATCCGGCCCTACCACGGCGGCGGCGCTGCCGAGATCCGGACCCAGCCCAAGGTCTACGGGTTCGACACCGGGTTCGTCGCCTATCACCGCGGCTGGGACTCGTTGCGCGACGACGACCGCGGTCAACTCCTTGAGCACCTTGTGCTTGGCGAGATCGCCGCACGATTCGGCGTCTCCCGTCTGCACTACTGGCGCGACAAGCAGCAGCACGAGGTCGACTTCGTCCTCGAGGTTGCCCGGCGTCGCGATGTGGTGGCCATTGAGTGCAAGAACGCAGCCCACAAGCTCGACCCCGCGAGCTTGATGGCGTTTCGCCGGAGACATCCCCGGGGACGGAACCTCGTCGTCACGTTGCGGGACACCGACGAGCACAAGCGCTCTTTCGGCGAGATCGAGGTCGAATTCGTGCCCTACCTCAAGCTGCCGCGCGTGCTCGACCGGTTGCGAGCAACGGAAGTCTAAAGCTGCCTTTCCCGCTGAGATTTCCCTTGGCCTTCGATGGGAACCTGCTGGGACAAGTCTTGCGCATCTTCACCGACACCGGTGCAGTTCATGGCCCAGGAGCGCACCGTGGTCGACGAGGCCTACTCCGGCGACATCGTGGGTCTCTCAGAACGGGTCGATACACGACGTCATTTCGGCATTGCACTGCGTGTCGGGGAATTTGTAACCCTCGAGCCCAGGACTTCCTGAGAGCGGCGTGACGGTTGCTGCCAGGATGGCACCTTTGGGATAACTCCCCGGCGCATGGAACGGGTCGAACGTGTATTCCCCCTGGATGCCACTGGGGCACGAGGCAGGGAAGGTGAACAAGATGGAAGAGGGTTTCTGCGGAATATCCCACTGCCCCTGACCACTGCACTGCCAATAGGGAAAGTTGATAGCCAGGTCATCGCCTGCCAAGAAATCGGCCGTGCCTCCCCAACCGCCAGGGGAATTGCTGCGAATGCGAACCCACGAGTAGTGGTTCATGGTGTAGCGGAACTGCCCTACGAGCAGCACCCGGTCGCTCGCGTCGAGCGGCACCACGCCGATCGCCACGTGCCGAAAGTGGACGACGCCGTAGATGCCCGGCTTGCCGTCCGGACGGACGACGTCGTCGTGGAGGATCTCGATCCAGGGGTTTTCGTATGCGACCCGGCGCGACAGGCGCTGCCAGGGGTTGCTTTCGGTCGTGCTCACGTGGCAAATCGTAGCGAGGGGCGGCGCGTCGCGCGCTGCGAGGGAACCGATCTCGTGATCTCGGCGTCTGAGCGATGTCGAGAAGACAGCCGAGCTGCCGGCCCAGGGGCAGCCGCCAGGAGACCACGATGAACGATATGACGACCAACGACCTCCACGAACCGAGCCTGCCGGCCGCGACCGAACGCTCAGGGCGGCGGAATCCCTTCACAGTGGGCCGGATCGTGGCCGTTACCGCGGCCTTCAGCCTGATGGTCGGCATAATCGCCGGGCCGATCATCGCCAACAACCACACCCAGGCCGCGGACCCGACCGGCACCACCGAGCACACCGTCACCG
>JADGRD010000084.1 GCA_017881285.1 Pseudomonadota bacterium
TGACTTCGGGATCGGCGGTGATCGGAGAAGGGGGCATGGTGGCGGGCAGCCGCGGCGGCACGGACGGCCCCTCCGACTGTGGAGCGTGTGCACTGCTTTTGGGCACCGGTGCTGGAGGGGCTGAGCGTTTTCCGCTTGTTGCCAACGCAACGACAACCCCCATGACCACGACGGCGACCACCCCCCCGGGCACGAACCTCTGCCACCTCGGAGCTCGGTTCGGCTTGCTGGGGAAAGCCTCTAGCGAGGTCATGATGGCAGACTCCGGGACCTTTCGCGTGATCGCTTGTTCGTCGCTGATCTGGACGACCGGACTGGCCTCCTCGTCGGGCGCTTCCCCGAGGCTTCCGTCGATTGCGATCAAACGAAGCGGGGTTTTGTTCACCATGAGTTCATCTGCCTTTCCTCGTTTCGTCATGCGAGCATCCCGCAATCAGAACATGCTCCTGATTGCCGGGACGCACGTCTTCGCCAGGAGAGCTATGCCGGAAACGCCCAGAAGCAGGTAGGTAACCCTCTTGAAGTTCAGGTCGGACGTCCGCCGGTAGAGCCACAGGCCGCTGAGCGTCCCCGGCACCACCGCTGGCAAGGTCAAGGCCAAGAGCAACCAGAACCGACCGCTCAGATGGGCCGGATGCAACAACG
This sequence comes from Pseudomonadota bacterium, assembly GCA_017881285.1. Classification (GTDB taxonomy): domain Bacteria; phylum Myxococcota_A; class Polyangia; order Fen-1088; family Fen-1088; genus Fen-1118. Next base: position 646 of record JADGRD010000084.1, read on the forward strand.
CCACGAGCCCCAACGAGTACACCTGGGACATAATGATGTACGGCTGGACGATGGCGCGATGCTGTACCTTGGGGAGGCCGCGCAATCCCGTCCAAACGACCACGGCCGCCCCGGGGAAGGCAGTGAAGCCACCGACCACGCCCCCGAGGAAACCGACCACCGCGCCGCACAGCGGACCGTCGAAGCCGCGCACCTTGAAGCTGGAGGGCCGGAGGATGGAATAGACGGCGTACATCGTCAGCAAAGTTCCGAACACCGCCATCAGCCGCGCTGCCGGCAAGTGAGACAGCAGCCAGATTCCGATGGGTACGCCGCCGGCACCGCCCAACATGCATGGCCCAGGGCCTGCCCAAAGGTCTTTGCGCGACTTGGGCATGTCTTCGCGCAATTGTCCGGCCGACAGCAGCTGGTTCCCCGTCGATAGGGTTTGGAACAGCGGTACTTGCAAGATGGGTGAGAGGAGCAAAAGGCTTGCGGCGCCGATGGCGGAGAAGCCGAACCCCGAAAGGCCGCTCATCACACCGGAGAGAAAGACGATGGCCTCGATGCTGCCCAGCTCCCGCAGGCTCAATCCGGCGACTGCGTTCTGCGTCGTCGGCAACGACAGGACGATCGTGATCGTGGCCACGAGGCCCGCGACGGCGAACAGCCCTAGTGTGATCGGGCGATACTTTGCCCGCTCTGCCCCTCGACGCGGCACTCTGTAGTTGGCGGCGATGTCCCGTTCGGATAGGACGATTCCTAGCGGCGTTGCTACTCCCATAGTTCGAGCCCTCCGCAAGTTCGGCCAGCCACACGCGCGCCATCAACATCGCGGCGCGGCACGCTAGCCATCTGCGATTCGTATTTCATAGTCACTGCGTGTCGTCACGAGCATTGCGTGACGGGACCGCAGTTGCCGAGCCTGCGCAGTTCGTGTGCCTTTAGTCGATGCTTTCTATCCGCGTGCCCTGACGTTACTGTGTTTCACAGAAGCCGTAGTTGCATGCCGGCGCGTTCGCCGGGCAATCGTTGGACGTCGTGCAGAGCGGGCATGATGCTCGGCCAGCGGTGCGAAGGTCGAAATAGCAGCCACATTGGAACTTGTACGGATTGGGCACGAAGCCGCCCATTTCGGCGTCGCGGGCGACCTTCATAGCGCACTGGGGAACGAGCGAGGCGTCGATCATGGCGTCTACCAACAGGCGGTCGAGCTTCGGCACCGAGAAGCGCGTTACGAAAGCTCCCGCCGCGCCGGAAGGCGCCCCATTGATGTTCGCAGTATAGAAGTGAACGTAGCCCCAAAGGGGATAGTGGCCGTCGCGAATGTTCACCTTGTCGAGCGAGGTCGGGATGGAGTCGGGCAGGTATCCGGATAGCTGGCCTCCGCCCTGCAGGTAGAGAACGCGCAGGTTGCCGCGGTTCTTGTCGGCGTAATCAATGGATAGGATGCCGATGGATTGGTCGGGTGCTGCGGACTGCATGAGCGAGTCGCGGATGTTGTCGGTCGACAGCCGGTCAATCCCCCAGAATGCAGCTCGCGGTACACGGATGAGCTCCGCTGCCAGAGCGGTCGAGCCTGCGCCGGAATTCCGGATGGAGTAGTAGGCGGGATCGATCCACGGATTCGCGCTGAGGCCGAGCGGATTCTGCCCGCCCAGGCCGAAGATGATGTGGGCTGCTTCGACGCTGATCGAGTCCTGCTTGGAAGCCGCGGGAACGGTGAACCCGAACGTGACGATCGGCCCCAAGTAGCCAGCAATGGCCGTGCTCGGCACGTAGGCCGGATTGCAAACAGTCGAGTAGAGGTTGGAGACCCCGATGTCCACAACGTTGCCCTCCGCGTCGAGCAAACAGCTCACCTGCACACCGGCGTCGTCGAAATAGTACGCATAGCTCGCCGCCTTGGTCAGCGTCCCTGGCACGTCCTTGATGAGGGTCATCTTGGGATCGAACACAGCGCTCACGCCGCCGCACGAAGTTCCGCTCATGAACACCGGGCGATACGGCGGGCTGTTGGCCATGAGCAGAGGGGTAACTTGTTTGAGCAATGGCCCGAAGTCGGATGTGCCCGCCATATAGATGACGTTGGGTCCTGCGTCAGCGCACTGCACTGTCGGCGGCGTCACGGTTTTGACTGTTGCTGCAAGGGCGACGGCACTTTGCGGAGGAATTGCGTCGGGCGGGGTGGCGCCGGGACCGCACAGGCCGAGCCTGGCACAATTGTCGAATGGCACATTCTGGGCAGCCGTGCAGGCGTTCAAGTAGTCGAGAGCGGTCGTAGGCACTCCCGAGAAGCAGCCCTTGGGACCGAGGCCCGAATTTGCGCACAAGCCCTTGACGCAGACGGCGTGTGCGGTCAAGCCCGTCTCGAACTTGGCACAGTCATGGTCGGAACTGCACTGCACGATGTCCCGGTCGATCATCACGCTGCAGGTGCTCGTGACGGGGAGGAAGGCTGCCAACGCAATGCTCAGGGCTTGATTCATTTTTGCCATCAAATCATCTCGCTGGAAGGTCCACAGTACCACAGTGCCATGGCCTCATCGGCGGGGCCAAGGCGCTCCTTTAGCCTTCGCAAGAAGAAATCGACGCGACGTTGAGGATGTCGCAACCAGTCTAAGTGTGCGCACCGTTGACCACATAAGTGGCATTTGCCCTCGGCCGTCCTCGCCAACGCTTCGCAAGGACTGCCAAGAAGGTGGCGGAGTGAAGAATGACGCCAGACTATATTCAGTGAACGTCCGGAATCGCTTTGAATCTCCATTTGTTGACCTTCAAAGTGCAAGCGCGGCGGTCGTGTCAGCGCACTCAATGGCACATGGACCTACTCGTGTATGGCTCCAGTGCCCACAGCCATCCGACGTCCAAACGAGTTCACGCACGATGCAATTGCCGATCCACCGTGAAGATTCGCAATATTGCGGAAATCGTTCCCAGTGTGGCGGCTTGGGGTGGTCAATACCGACCAACCGACGACCGTAAACGACCAACGGGGACCTTCGACGATGATAATAGACGTACTGTGCAATGGGCGACTGTGCCCTTCTATGCTACACGCGCGGAGAGTGAGCGTTGGCAGTGGTGTTCCCCATCGGCCATCCCATCAGTCAGTAGGATCGACCCCGCATTCCCAGCGCAGTGGGACTACTGCGCGCCCTGATCTATGCCGTGACGAGACGGCGGGGCAACTCGAACATCCGGCCGAGATCGATCTGAACGTCGTGCGGCAATGGAGATAACCAAGCTCAACTCGATCGCGACGTCATTCGATGGAAGCAGCGTCACCGGGTTGCTGGCCAGGCGCTGACGAGGCGCCAAGCCACCCTCGGTCGCTCTCCTCATGGGCCTAGGTGCGTTGCGCCTCTTTGGCCATACCTCCGGGGAGCTTGTGCTGGACGCCTTCGAAAAAGAGGTGGCGAGCGGGCAGAACAAGCCGGCGGCGTTCGCGAAGACCGAGCAAGCCCTGGAAGACTTGGCAAAGAGCGACCGCAGGTATCGCAATTTCCTGTTCGGCTTCCTCGAGGTTGTGGGGGTAGGCTACGCCACCTTGGCGACCCTTGCATTGGCCAGGCCCTCACCGGGCGACCAGAAGCTGCAACCGTCAGGCGCGGCCATTCTCTATGGCGCATCCGCCTTCATGATGGCGTTCGGTTTTGCAATTAGATATGTCGAGCTTCCAACGGAACGACTGCTCAAGCTGTATCGCAGCGATCCGGATTTGCAGGTCCACCTGGGCGTCGTCCCAACGCCGTCGGGCGGCATGGTCGGCCTCTCAGGAAAGTTCTGACCGAGCGTCCCGGCGGCGAGTGTCGCCTTGTTCGCGGACCGTCAGCGATGCTCGGGCGCGGTCAAGGAATCGGCGCGGTCAGGTTGTGATTGTTCTCACGGCCGCGGCACGCATTCAGTGGAGCGGGCACCTCGCAGAGGGTATCGTATTGGGAATGCGTAGCTTAAGGCACTGGCTCTCACGGTTGTGAGTAGTTGCGCCCTGCTTGCGACGGACGGGTGCGGTAAGTCCGGGGGCAAAGGCGCGACGAGCGACGCTGCGCCTGGCGACGCGACGACTGCGGACGCGGCGACTGTGGGAACGGGCGGGGCAGGGGGCTCCGGTGGCGGTGTTGCAGGCACGGGCGAAGCTGGTGCGGGCGGGGCGGACGCCAAGGGAGCCGAAGCTGCATCGGTTGGCTCCGGCGGAATCGCCGCTGCTCTGCTGTCTCACCGCCGGAACGTCTTGCTGACGTTCCGACCAAGACGTCGGGGCCCCGAGAGCCCCGAGAGCGGGTGCCAGAGGCCTGCTGCAGCTCAGGTTGATGTCTCCAGCCTCCAGCCTGCAACCTCTGACGCGCCTTGCTACATTTAGAGTGGTCGAACGAGCGACGATTGGGCATCTAATGGATATGCACACCTGCGAGGAGACGATGATGGACAAGCATAGAGAGCGTAGCCCGTTCCCATGGGTGGCGGTCGCCAGCCTCGCTGCTCTTCTTGTGTCTGGCTGCGGCAGCCCGCCCACGGTCGGAGGTGGCGGCACGCTCGGCGGTGGCGCCGGAGGGGTGGTTACCATTTCTCTCGGATCGGGTGGCGTTAGCACCTCGAACGGTGGCGCAGGTGGCTCCGGAACCGCGGTGGCCGCCACGTGGCCGCCGTCGGGTTTCATCAACGTGACGAATTCGACCATCGGCGCCTACGCTCTCGGCCCGGAAATCTCGGGCGCCGCTGGCGCTGCCGGGACCGGGGGAAGCACGGGCGCCGCCACCGTGTGTGCCGGCCTGTTTGGCGTGGTCCGCGATTTCAAGATGGGCAATCAGTCCGGTGGGCACCCGGACTTCGAGACCATGCCAGTAGGCCTGGACACCGGCATCGTGGAGACCACCCTGTCCGACCGCAAGCCGGTCTATGCGCACCCCGGAAGCAACACGCCGTCCACCACTGGCCAGACCGAGTTCGATCAGTGGTACCGCGACGTGCCGGACGTGAATATGACCTTCATCTTGGGCCTGCACCTGGTGACCACCAACGGGATATCGACCTTCTCGGCGGTAAAGCCGAGCTACTTCTTCCCGCTCGACGGTCAGGGCTTCGGCGATCAGGGCCAGAACCACAATTTCAGCTTCACCACCGAGATCCACACCGCCTTCAAGTACGCCGGCGGGGAGACCTTCTCCTTCGTCGGCGATGACGACGTCTGGGTATTCATCGACAACAAACTGGTCATCGACCTGGGCGGCCGGCACGCCCAGATGAGCGCCTCGGTGGCCGTCGACTCGCTCGGGCTGACGAAGGGCAACGACTACGACTTGGCGGTCTTCCACGCCGAGCGCCACACCAGCGAGTCGAATTTCCAGATCCAGACTACGCTTGCCTTCACCGACTGCGGACAGGTCAATGGCGTGATCTACTGAGAGATCCCGAGGTTTGGTTGATCGTGTAGGGCTCGGCCACGGCCCGCGGCCTCGATCTGGTCCCGAAACGGTGAAACGAGGCGCCGCAGGCTTGCGGGCGTTACGGCGTGATCCAGGTTTGGCCGTTGGACGTGCAGGCCAGCCGCTCGTTGTCGGCGTTTCCCGCGTACACCCAGGTCGTGACGGTTTGCGTAGCGCCGGGAGCCGTCGACTTGACCCGGCAGGCTCCGTCGGCTCCCACGTGCGAACACGCCGAGGATGCAACGCCGCCCGAGCTGACGCAGGCGTCATTCTGCCCCTGGATGGCCTCGCTCGGGATGCCGCTGTACTCCACGCAGGTCTTGGTGGTACCCGACCCCATGGTGCACGCGGTGGTGCTCCCGGAGCTTCCACTGCCGCAAGACGCGGCGAACGCCACGAGGAATACGCTGATCATGCAAGATGGCTTCACTGCGAGCTCCTATCTGCGGGCTGCGCTAGCCCACGCTGGTCGGTGCGATTGTACGCTAGATTGGCGCGGCAACCTGCTACGCAACGGTCAGGGCCCGGCGTACGCGAGGTAGGGCATCGCGTCTGTGAGGGCGGGTTCGCAAGCGTCTTGGCGGCCGGGTAATCCCGGATTCCCTGGCCTTCACGAGCCGATGATGATCGCCAGAGCGACACCGATGCGGTAGGTGAAGGCGCTCAAACGGTCCTGCCTGTCCGGCACCGTGGTGCTCGAGAAGCGCCCCCAGGACCAGGCGGGCGTCGCGAAGCCCTCGACGCGAAATCCCTGCCAGACGTGCCCGATGGAGAAATCGGCGGCAAGATCGACGGCGTAGCTTCCCGAGTCGAGCTCGCTCGGCGCCCGGGCGAGCGAGATGTCGGGGGTGGCAAAGGTCACGAGGCCTCCCAGCGCGAAGGACATGGCCTGGTGAGCCGGTCCGCCGCGGTACCACGCGCCGGCACGGATGCCCGACATGGCGACGGGAGTGTGGCCCTCGTCGCTCGATTTCCAGATGACGGCGTCGTAGTCCTGAATGAGCTCGTAGCCGCCGCCGATCCACAAGTGCCTGGTCAGCGGCAAGGCCAGCATGGGACAGAGGCTCGGGAGGTCGTATGGGCGGGTGAAGGCCGCCGTGATCCGCATCTCGATGGTCGGGTGTACGGTGTCGTCGGCTTGCGCGGGAAGGGCGCAGAGCCCGGCGCAGGCCACGCTTGCGGCAATCGCCAGCCGGCGCGGGCGAGTGGCATGGCGCGCGTCGCGGTTCATGTCGACGACCGCGCCCGCCGCCAGCGGCGCCAGCCAACCAGGCCGGCCAGAGCCAGTCCGAAGAGCACCGGCGCGCAGTCGTGGGATGACCGCACGCCCGTGGCCACCGAGCAGGCGGAATCGTCAACCACCGTGATGTACTCTTTGCCGCGGTAGTCTTGCGGAGTGTTGAGGCCGAGAGCGACATCCGTCGTCGTCCCGGCATAGAACGCGAGGGTCAGTCGGGTCAGACGGTCGCCCGCCTCGCCAAGCCCCGCCAGCGGGGGGACGTCCGCGGCGGTGATGGCGCCCGAATACCACAACATGTTGTCGCCGTAGGAGCCCCCGGAAAATCCCAGTTGCGTATCGCCGCGGGTAATGCCGAAGATGCGCCACGAGAACCGTTGCGAGGAGCCCGCGGTGGCGCCGGCGCTCGCCATGGCCGAGGGCACGACCGGCACCGTCGTCGGGAAGGAGAAGGCGACGGGACCCAACGCCCGGCAGATCGTGCCACCGCCCGTCACTGCCTCCTGGCTGATCCGGAACGCGAGAAAGTACCAACCCTTGCCCACGTAGTACGAGAACACGCTGCTGGCCGCGCTGGTATACGGGTAGCCGTTGGCGGTCAGCCAGTCCGTAAATGAGGCGACGGTTTCGGCCTTGAGCTGTTTCCATTCGAGAAAGCCGACTCGTCCGCTGGCGACCACGCTGGTGCCGTTGTCGATGGTGCCGCTCTTGCCTCCGGCGGCGCTCCCTCCGGCACAGCCGATTGAGTTGTGTTGGGTCACCTGCACCTTCTCGGGCTCGGACAAAGCGGCGACTGTGGTGAAGGCCTGCTGATCCGACAGCGCCGGGCTTTGCGTCAGCAGGGCGGGGACGGGCAGAATCAATCCGAAATCGGTCGCCGTGCCGCAGAAGATGGGCTGGAAGACGTAGGTCTCGACGTTGTCTTTCCAGACCACGATGATGTCCTGATGCGGATCCACCTCGACTCCGTTGCCGAAGGGGGCGCCGCACGCAAGGGCCGCGGTGCTCGCGAGCAGCACCACCGCGCCCGCCACGCACGCCAGCAGGCGTCTCACGGCCGCACCTCCGGATAGACGCAGCGGAAGCCGACATTCGGCGCCCAGGACGCGGGCAGCTCGGCCTTCCTGCAGGTCGTGCGTAGGGTGTTTTCCCCGCTTACCCAGCAGCCGCCGCGCATGACCTTCAAGGTGCCGCTGGCGGGTCCCGTCGGATCTTGCCCCGGGCTGGCGCGATAGTAGCCGGCGTCGTACCAATCGGCGGTCCATTCCCAGACGTTGCCGGCCATGTCGAGGGCGCCATCGGGGCTCCGCCCAGCCGTGCGCCGGCCGACGCGATCGGTATCGCCCACGCAGCCGGCGAAGTTGGCCTTGGCGCAATCGGGCGGGCTCTCGCCCCACGGATAGGTGCGCGGGTCGCTTCCGGCTGCGGCGCGCTCCCATTCCGCCTCGCTGGGCAACCGGCCGCCCGCAAAGGCACAGAACTGTCCGGCCTGCTGCCACGACACGAAGATGACGGGATAGTCCGCGAAGACCGGATTGTCGAAGTAGTGCGCGCGGGCGTTCGAACTGGAGAGCGACGGCGGCGCGCAGGCCCCGGCGCGCACGCAACCCTGGTAGCGCGCGTTGGTGACTTCGTGCCGATCCATGGCGAACGCCGAGATCTCCACCCGGTGAGGCGGCTTCTCGTCCGCCGCCCCGCGGTCGCTTCCCATCCGGAACGCCCCGGCCGGCATGTGCACGGGGCTGGCATCGAGCGCAGGCACCAGGCAGCTCGGCGCTTCGTCGACCAGGCCATTGCAGTCGTCGTCCTTGAAATTGCAGATCTCGACCGCACCGGGGTGTATGGCCGGATCGCGATCGTTGCAGTCCGGTCCGGCCGCGCAACCCAAGCCATAACCGTCACCATCGAGGTCGGTGCACGCCGAAGCGGGCACGCCGCCCGCACGGGCGCCCGAGCGAGCCGCCAAGGCAAGCGCGACGACGCCCACGGAGGCGATAACTACAATTCTAAGCAATGATCGGTTCTTCATGGTCCCTACCTCTCACCCAGACGATACCGCCGGGCGAAGTCGGCGCGAGGAAAAAAGGCCGCGCGCACGCATCGCGATGTTGCGCGCGATCACGCCCAGCCGGCAGGGAGGCAGCCTCAGCCCTCGAAGTACGCCGTCTCCGCGGCCGTAGGCTCGTCGTCGAGCATCTCATACCGGCGATGCTTCATAGCCTGGTAGTAGAAGCAGTAGGTGTCGCCCGCGTCGGGATCGGCTTGGCTGAGGCGTTTCCAGGTGCAGCCGCCGCGACACACGTCGCCGTAGCGACAAACGCGGCAGAAGCCGCGTAGATCGTCCATGCGAAATCCGCGGTTGTAGAGAAAGCCGGTCTTGCGCCGCCA
>JADGRD010000707.1 GCA_017881285.1 Pseudomonadota bacterium
TTCAATTTCTTTCTTCCCAATTACGGCCGAAGCGCACGGCCGCGACGCCGAACTTGCCGCGGATGGCGTCGAGCGATTGCATGAGGCGGTCGTCTTTTTTCAGGGGCTGGCCGCGATCTTCGAACAGGTCGAGCTGCGCGGGCGGGAAGGTCAGGCGGTCGAGGCACAGGCGCAGGTGGCGGATGCGCACGCGGCGGGTCCAGGCGCGGTCGAGCACCACCTTGGCCAGCTCGAACAGCCGCCGGTCGTTGGCGGAGGCCGGCGCGAGGGTGCCCTGCCGGGCCACGCGCATGCCGTCGGAATAGTCGAGCACGATGGCGAGCCGTTGCGCGGCCAGGCGGCGCTGGCGCAGCTTGTAGCCGGACTTTTCGCTTAGCGCAAACAGCGCCGCGTGGAGCGTTTCGACGTCGTTGCTGTCGTTGCCGAAGTCGTGGTCGGCGCTGATCTCCATGCGCTGCGCGCCTACTGGAAGCACCGGCGAACCGTCGATCCCGCGCATTGACTCGTAGAGGAGTTGCCCGCGCCCCGCGAACACCACTTCCAACTGGGGCAAGGTCCACGCCAGCACCTGGCCCACGCGGTCGAGACGGAACTCACGCAGGCGAACCAGGTCGCCCTCGTCGAGCCCCGGCACCAGCGCCACCGGCAACGGCGACAGAAACGCGCGTTCTTGCCCTTCCTCCAGGATATATTCCCCGGCCGGTTTCACCACCCGCGTGGCCACTTTTGCCAGCAGCTTGTTGTGCGCGACCGACCAGATGGGATCGAGGCCCAGCTCTTTGCGCACGGCCTTGCGGATCCGCCATGCCACATCGTAGGCCGGGCCAAACAAACGACTCGTGCCGGTACTGTCGATGAACAGGTGTCCGTTGCTGTCGGTCATCTCGATGAGCGGCGAATAGGGCAGGGCGTGGGCCAGGAGATCGCGCATGGCTTGCTCGTAACGATCGGCATGCGGGGCGATGACCACGATATCCCGGCACAGACGCCGCGCGCGCGCCAGGGCCATGCCCTTGCGGATGCCGTGCGCAAAAGCCTCGTCGCTCATGTCGAACACGGCGGCGCGGCTCGCGCCCTCGGGCGCGATGACCACCGGCCGTTCGCGCAGGCGCGCATCCAGCACGCGCTCGACCGCGACCGCGAAGTCCGCGACATTGAGGTGGATGATTTCTCTCGTGTTCATGGCTACACGCTTACGCTGCCAGTAGGCCGGCTTTTCGCAGAAGCTCGATGAGCCGCCGCGCGTTCCGCGGCGCCTGGCCGCGCACGTGGTTGTTGAAGAACAGCGCGCCGGTTTTCGCCCTCTCGATCAGACCGCGGAGTTTTTCGTCCATCCACGCCTCCAACTCGCCGTCGGAATAGTCGTAGTCGAACTGCGTCGCCATCTTGCCCGAGCGCCAGCCCAGGGCATTGCGGCCGTGGAAGCGGACGTAGAACAGATCGGGGTTGGTTACTACGTCGAGGGAAGGAAACAGCCCGGGCAGCTCCGGCTCGTCGACGGTCACCAAGGACACTTGCCGCCGCGCGAGCTCGGCGAAGACCTTGTCATTCGCCCACGCGGCGTTGCGGAACTCGACCGCGAGCGGCAGTCCTGCCAGTTCGCCGAGCAGGGCGCCCAGGTACGAACGATGCTTGAGCGAACGATCGAAGCCGCCGCTGAATTGCATCAGGATGGCCAAGAGCTGGCGCGATTGCACGAGCGGCGCGATGCCGGCGCGGTATTTCTCGGCCTCGTTCCGCCAGGTCTTGGCGTCCACCTCGTGGGTCAGGGTGCGGGTCAGCTTGGCGCAGAAGCGGAAATTCGGCGGCACCAGGTCGCGCTGGCGCTCGACCGCCTCGGCGCGCGGCATCTGGTACCAGGTGTAGTTCAGCTCGGTGACCGGGAACTCGCGCGCGTAGAGCGGCAGCATCTGGCCGGCCTTGGTGCCGGGCGGATAGATCCCGGCCTCGACCCACTCGGGGTAGGAATAACCGGAGGTGCCGATCCACAGGGCGGGAGTGACGGCATTTTGTTTCTGTGCGGGCATGACCTGGACGAATGTTCAGTATCCCCAGGCCGCCCCTATTCGTCAAGCTGAAGGCGCGGCCGTGCGGTAGCGTTCGATCTCGACGGCGCGCCACAGGTACCAGCTCGCGACCGAGGCATAGGGCGACCAGCCCCGCGCGGTGTCTGCGATGGTCTTCGCGCCCGGCAGCCCGCGCGTGCCGTAGGTGATGGCGAAGCCCTTGCGCAGCAGGGGATCCGAGGCGGGCAGGAGGTTGGGGCGGCCGAGGTAGAACATGAGCAGCATTTGCGCGTTCCAGGGGCCGATGCCGCGCGTGCGCGTGAGCCGGGCGATGATCTCCTCGTCCGCGAGCGACCGCATGGCACGCGGCGCTGCGGCTTGCAGGGTGAACGGACCGGCGTGGTCGATCAGCTTGCGCAAGCGTGGGTCGGCGCCGCGCAGGTGGGCGATGGCTTCGCGTTCGTCGAACATCACGTTCGAGGTGCGGCCGCGGTAGCCCTCGCGCCAGAGCAGGCGCAGCTTGGTGGGCACGCCGCTGCCCGCCGAGTACTCGCCGAACCCCGAGCGGGTGAACACGCGATGGCAGGGGACGACGATGGGCCAGGGGTTCGTGGCCATGGCGCGGCCTGCGGCGCGGACGGCGCGGGGGGAGCCGGCGAGCGCGGCCAGCTCGCCGTAGGTGCGTGTCTGTCCCGGCGGAATCGTCTGCGCCGCGCGCTGCACGCGCAGCAGGAAGGGCGGCGAACCGTCGGTGTCGAGCGCGACGCCCGAGAAGTCCTGCGCTTCGCCCCGGAGGTGGCGTTGCAAGGCGCGCGCGAGCTCGGCGATGGCACGCGGCGGCCGCGGTTCGCCGCGCAGCCCCGCGCGGGCCAGATCCGCCGGTTCAACGTCGCTCCAGTCAGCGCGTG
>JADGRD010000708.1 GCA_017881285.1 Pseudomonadota bacterium
GAGGAGATCATCCGCACCGTAAAGGCCATCGCGCCCACCTTCGGCGCCATCAAGTTGGAGGACATCGCGGCGCCGGAGTGCTTCGAGATCGAGAGCCGGCTCGACGCGGAGCTGGACATCCCGGTCATGCATGACGACCAGCACGGCACCGCCACCGTGGCCCTGGCCGCGCTCTTGAACGCCACCAAGTATGTGGGCAAGCCGTTTCGCAACGATTGTGTCGGCATGGTGGGCCTCGGCGCCGCGGGCATGGGCATCTCGAAGCTGCTCCTCGCCTACGGGGTGGGGCGCATGGTCGGCAACGACATCAACCCACGCGAGATGGAGATCTTCGCGAAGGCCGGCGGCGTGCCGCTCTCGCTCGACGAGGTGATGCAGGCCGCCGACATCGTGATCTGCGCCACCGGCCAGGCCGAGTTGCTCAAGCCCGCCATGATCCGCAAGGGGCAGATCATCCTGGCGCTGTCGAATCCGCGTCCCGAGATCTCGCCCGAGGCCGCGCGCGGCGCCGGCGCGGCCTTCGCCGCCGACGGGCGCAGCGTGAACAACGCGCTCGCCTTCCCCGGCATCTTCCGCGGCGCCCTCGCGGCGCGCGCCCACCGCATCTGCAACCGCATGAAGATTGCCGCCGCGCGCGCCATCGCGGCTTTAGCCGTCACCGGGGAGCTGGTGCCCTCGATCCTGAATCTCGACGTACATGAGGCGGTGGCCGCCGCGGTGGAGCGCGCGGCCTTCGAGGCGGGGGTCGCCCGCCCGCGTGCCGAGGACGTTCCCGAGGGCTAGACGGAGGCACCCGTGCACCGCAGCGTCGCACTCGGTGCGAAGGTTCTCGTTCCGGCCCTGCTGTCGCTCGCGTCCCTGTGCGGTTGGTGGAAGGCAGGACTCCACATTCGCCTTCCAGCCGAAGTTCCCCGTCCGGTGCTAGCGTAGCCGGGCCATGCCTGAGTTGCCGGATCTGGTCCACATCGCGGCGGAGTTGCGGCGAACCGTGTGCGGCCAGGCGATCGTCGGGGCCAAGGTCGGCGATCCGGTCGTCCTGCGGTTGATGCTCCCGGCCGCCTTCCCTGATGTCCTGCTGGGCAAGCGTCTTCTCGACGTCGAGCGCCGGGGCCAATTCCTGCGCTTTGGTCTCGATGGCAATCTCGTTCTCGTCATCAACGCGATGCTGGCGGGCCGCTACGTGCTTTCCGCGCATCCGGCGGCCCGAACCGCGAAGGCCATGATTCTCGCCTTGTCCTTCGCGGGCGGGCAGGAGTTGCAGTACACCGACGAGATGCGCATGGGCAAGATCTACCTGGCTGCGGCGGCGCAAGAGTCGGACATTCCCGGTTACCGCGATCTTGGCGTCGATTTGCTGTCGGAGGGATTCACGCTCGCGCGTTTTCGTGAGCTAGCATCCGAGCGCCGCGACCAGGTGCGGCAGTTCTTGCTCGACAAGACCGCGCTCGCTTCGATTGGCAATGCCTATGCCGACGAGATCCTCTTCGCCGCGCGCCTCCACCCCAAGACCTTCTGCCATCGGCTCCGTGCCGAGGAGGTCGACCGGCTCTTCGGCGCCATCCGCCAGACGCTCGACCACGCCATCGCCGAGATCGCGTCGCGTGATCAGCCGATCGGGGTCAAGGTGCGGGATTTCCTGGCCGTACGCGGCAGGGCACAGAAGCCGTGCCCAGTATGCGGCACGTTGATTCGCAAGGTGCGTGTGGGCAAGGCGGACGCCTGCTTCTGCCCGACTTGCCAGCCGACGGATCGCAAGCTCTTCGTCGATTTTCGCAACCTGCCGGCCAAGAAATAGAAGCGCATCTCGTCTGGGTTTGTCTCGACTGACTGACGATTCGCTGGCCAGCCGTGCTCTTATAGGGCGACATCTGCCTACTTGTGGGCGGCCTTCGCTCCAATGCGGAGCGCGGCAAGCCAGGCTTCACGAACGATCAGGAAAGACCACATGACCACCAATAGACTCGTCTTCCTCGCACTCTTCGTTGGCTTCCTCGGCGCTTGCGGCGGCCGCAGCACTCTTCGGACCATTCACGACGGCGGCAATGTCGCCGACAGCGGCCTGCAGGCGGACGGCAAGCGCGACGGCACTACGAATGCCGACAGCGCCAGGCCCATGGACGGCCGGGCCGACGGTCTCAACCCCGACGCTCCCGGCGTGGACGCGGCGGACGCGAACCTGACGGACCGACGGGCGGACGGCGCCGCGCCTGACGGCAGAGCGGACGGCGTCGCGCCTGATGGCCGGGCGGACGGCGCTGCGCCTGATGGCCGGGCGGACGGCGGCGCCCCTGATGGCATCGCGGACATCGCTACTCGCGAGGCCAGGGGTGAGGCGGGTGACACCGATGCGGCCCCGGCCCTGACGAGCCTCGAGATCGCGCCGCCCAGCGTGACCATCGCGGTGGGCGTACCCTATGCCGGTTTCGTGGTCACGACCGTGTTCTCCGACGGGAGCACCGCGGATGTGACGACCCAGACGACGCTGACTTCCGGCGACAGTACCATCGTACAGGTTTCCGGCCGCACGCTGACCGGGCTCAAGGCGGGGTCGACCAGCGTCAAGGCGGCCTATTCCGGTTTGACCGTGACCGCGTCCGTCACTGTCACGACATCGCCGCTCCAGAGCGTCACGATCGACGGCGTCGCGCCGGTGTCGGTGGGCGGCTACATTCTCATCACGGCGACCGGCGTGTTCGCGGACGGCACCAAGCAGGACATCACGGCCCAGGCGACCTGGGCCTCGTCGGACACCACGCTGGCCACCTTGGTGCTCGACAGCGGGACTGGCAAGGAGAAGGTCACCGGGGTCAAGGCCGGCACCCTGTCGGTCACCGCGACTCTGGCCGGAGTCACCGGCAAGGCCTCGCTCACCGTGACCGCGGCGGCCATGACCAGCATCGCCATCACGCCCG
>JADGRD010000709.1 GCA_017881285.1 Pseudomonadota bacterium
GGGCTCTGGCGTGGGCGGTGCGGGCGCCGCCGGATCCACGGGCAATGCCGAAGGGGTGTGTGGCGAGACCACCATCACGGCCAACCGCGCGCCGGTGGACATCTTCATCGTGCTCGATCGGTCGGGCTCCATGGCCTACAGCATTTCCGAGGACTGCTACTGCACCGGCGGCGGCGGCAACCCGCGCTGCTCGAACACGACCAACTGCACGGATCGCCTGACGGCGGTGAAGGACGCCGTGACCCAAGCCGTTAACGGCAATCCCGCCATCAACTGGGGGCTCGAGTTCTACTCCTCGCCGGGTGGCGCGGATTGTTCGGTGTCGCTCGCGCCGCAAGTTCCCATCTCGGCGACCGCGGGTGCGACGATTCTGTCCGACCTGGGAACCGCCACGGCGGCCAACCACACCCCGACTGGGGCCGCGATGAATGCCGCGACCATGTACGTTCAGACGGTGAACGACGGCAACAGCAAGGCCATTCTGCTTGCCACCGACGGCATGCCGAATTGCGTGGGCGGCCGGGTCAACAACGATGACGACATGCCCGCCACGACCGCCGCCGTGGCGGGCGCCTACGCCGCCCACATCCCGGTGTACGTCGTGGGCATGGGACCCCAACAAAGCATAACCAACCTCAACGAGCTCGCGGTGGCGGGCGGCACCACCCAGTACTATCCGGCGGACTCCACCCAGGCACTCTCGGATGCGCTGGCCAAGATTTCCAAGATCGTGTCGACCACCTGCGAGTTCCAGACGCCGATGACGCCACCTGATAACTCCAAGGTCTATGTCTACCTCGACAAGGCGCTGATCAACCAAGTGGCTGCGAGCACGGACGACGGCTGGATGTTCGGGGCCACCAACTCGGATATCGTGATCACCGGCAACTTCTGCGCGAACCTGCTGGACGGCGCGGCCTCGACGGTGCAGATCATCTTCGGCTGCCCCGATTACAATCCGCCGCAGAACATCCCGTAGTGACGCCCGTCAGAAATACGGGCAGTACCGAGGCCGCCAAGCCGCGCTGCCCGCGAGGCGCGACGAGGGCGCATGGCCGTAGCCATGTAACCGAGGAGCAACGAAGCGGGCGGCGCGGATCGGCGGCCGAATACGGCCGGATTTCTGACGGGCGGAACTAGCCCTAATCCTTGTAGCGAATGTCGCGCAGGAAGGCGCCCACCTGCGTGCGCACGACGGCCACGTCGCCGGCCGGACAGGTGATTTCGTAGCGCGCGGCCCACTCGCCGCTGTGAAAGAGGGTCGTCTGCGCGAAGGTCGCGCCCGTCGTCTCGCCGGGGCGCGCCGGCGCGATCAAGGCCATCTGCCGGGTGTCGCTGGGGTGGTGGGCGGGAACGGGGAAGGGATCGGCGGCGGTGGCGCCCGGCCACTTGCGCCGCATGCGCTCGCCCACCGACTGCCATTCCTTGTCGAGATCGCCGGGGGCGCGATAGACGAACACGCTGATGGCCACGCGCGACTGCGAGCCGCTGCCCAGATCGATCGAGGTATAGTCCAGGCGCACGTCGCTGCCATCCGCCGCATAGACCGAAACCTCGCTCACCTTGAACGATTCGGCCTCGTCGCGGAGGAGCAGGTAGGTGCCGCGGTGGTAGCGCGCGGTTCCGCTCGGAACGCGCCAGAGCTCCCAGGGCGCGCGCATGAACACGTCGTTGGCGTCGCCGCCTTCACGTGCGCTGGCGGGCGGCAGCTTCCCGGTCGTGTCGGGCACGAACGGCCCCGGGGCGGCGCATGCCACGAGGGCGACGATGGGAACCCCGACCCATGCCAGCCGGGATGGCCTGCGCAACTGCCGCGTTTTGATACTCTCCATGCCGCCTAGGTTGTCCCCGTCGCGAATCTTGGGCAAGGGCCTTGCGAGCGGCACGGTGGTGCGCGTGTTTCCGTGATGTTGCCTGCTTGTCTCCCGGGCGCGTCTTCTAGAGGCGCAATATTGCGGGAGTGGTCGCGATGATTAACCAACCTTTCAACGGGGCGAAATACCACCGCCATGGGATTCTGATACACCTCAGGATGAGGCCTTCAACACGGGAGGGATCGAATCGATGAAGAAGATCGAAGCCATTATCAAGCCGTTCAAGCTCGATGACGTCAAAACGCGGGTCTACGCCGCCGGGGGCAAAGGCATGACGGTGTCCGAGGTGAAAGGGTTCGGCCGCACCGGGGGCAAGAAAGAAGTCTACCGAGGTTCAGCCTATGTCGTGGACTTCGTGCCGAAGATGCGAATCCAGTGTTTCGTCGACGACGATCTCGTGGCGCCGGTGGTGGATGCGATCATTGCCGGGGCGCGTACCGGGGAGATTGGCGACGGGAAAATCACCATCAGCAGCCTAGAGGAGGTCATTCGCATCCGCACCGGGGAGCGCGGCAAGGACGCCGTCTAGCTCGATCGGGAAGGAGAAAGCAGGTCGCGGTTCTCGATAACGCGTGACATTTGAACCGAGCCGCAGGCCAACCCCCACGGCAGCCATGCGCGAGGGGAAGCGCCTCCATGTATGCCAGAGGAGCTTAGCCCCCTACATCATCCGACATTGGCGTCAGCAGACACGTTCCTCGGCGTCCTGTCCGGATGCGTGCTTGCCGTCATACGTGCTATGGGTGCGAGAGGCATTTCCCGACCTCGACACCACTCGTGTCTATATACTAACTAGAAGGAACCGGGTGGAAGCTCCACTCATCAGCACGGAGGTAGGTTCTTATGCGCACCCATATTACCCTTGGCAGTGGCAGCCGTTACACGCTCGCGATTGGTCTGTCGGTCATCTTTCTCGGGGGTGCGCTCGTTGTCGGTGGGTTGGGATGCCAGGCGGGCGGCAGCATCAACGCTGGCGGCGGCGGCAGTAGCGGTAAGGGGGGCGGGGGCATGGCGGGCGGCGGTGGCGGTCCA
>JADGRD010000710.1 GCA_017881285.1 Pseudomonadota bacterium
CAACGCTGCCTGCATGACGGTATTTGTGTCGTGTCCTGTCCACTCTCGCTGCTCGAGCTGGAAATCGGCCCGAACGGCAAGCACCCGACATCCAGCAAGGGCGAGCGCTGTCTGCGTTGCGGACACTGCGTTTCCGTGTGTAAGTCGGGCGCGCTGGAGCTGACGTTCATCAAACGGGCCGAGCTGCGCAACCTTCTGCCCGAGCGTTCGGCAAAACCGGAGCAGGCTGAACAGCTGCTTCAGTCGCGCCGCTCGACGCGGCGATACCGAGACGCGCTGGTTCCGCGAGAGCTCATCGAGCGCGCTCTCGACAGCGCTCGCTTTGCCCCCTCGGGCCTCAACTCCCAAACAGTGGCGTGGACGGTGGTGAGCGGCCGAGAGCCGGTTTCCGCCCTCGCGGCTTCGGTTCGCGACTGGGCCGCGGAGTTGGTGGCGCAAAAGCATCCACTGGCCGTGGGGCTCGACTTCGCACGATTCCTTCGCGCTTGGGGAAGGGGCGAGGACACGATCCTGCACGCCGCCCCCCACGTCGTGATTGCCCATACGCCAGCAGGCGATCCCTTGGGCCTCGGCTCGGCCACCATCGCCGTGACCTACTTTCAGCTCGCCGCCCAGGCTCTGGGGCTTGCCACCTGCTGGGCCGGCTACCTGCAGATCGCGCTCGGCATGTCGCCGGCCATCGCCAAGCTGGCCGGAATTCCCGACGGCAGGCAGGCCACCGGCGCCACCATGCTCGGCTACGCCAAGCATGCGTACATGGCCATTCCCCCGCGCAAGCAGCTCGACGTGACCTGGCTCGGGTAGCGCCCTTTTCGCATCGCCCTGGTGCCCTTCGTCGTCTGAAATACGGCGGCCAGCTCGCTCGGTTAGCAGGAACGCTTGCGAGAGCAGGCGCCCGACAGATCGACTTGCAACAGGCTCAGGTCCGGTCGCGGTGTCCAACCCGTGCGTGTCCAGAATGTCATTCCTTCGACGTTATCGGAGAAGACGAAAATGTTGCACTTGTGGATGTCGATCCTGCGCAGTCTCTCCAAACAGATGTCCAAGAGTCGTCGCCCCAGGCCTGCTCGCCGGTAGCGTTTTGACACCGCCAGTGGTGAAGGTAACCGCGCCTACCGTCGTGGCCGCACAAAACTGTGCCCACCAGCCGCCCCTTCCTATGGGCGACGAAACTCAGACCCGGGTTTCGCCGCACATAGGCGGCGATGGCAGCCCGCGTGTCGGACGCGCCCAGCCCGACACCCTCGCAGCGCCGCCACAGCGCGAAGGCCGCATCGTAGTCTTCCATGCGAAACTGGCGCACGACGATTCCATCGTCCTTCGAGGAACCGGATGTAGCTTGCCTTGCCTTGTGGTTGGCTGGGTGACTGAGTCTCATAACGGAGACGCTATCAACCGTGCCTCCCTAGAACAAGCTACAGGTCCCACGACGGCGACGGCAAGTACCGTCGTGGCTTCGAAAAGCGCGAGCCGGCTAGTGTGCCCTCGGTGCTGTGGGTTGGGTGGCGCCGCCTTGCCAGCGAGCTTGCCGGCGATCGTTTGCACCAGCAAACCTCTCCGTTGACAATGAGATCCGCGTGACCGCCGCGGTCCGCGTGACGAGAACCTGGACCCTGGCCATTTCTGTCACCCTCGCGGGCGCAGTTGTGGCCGTAGCACGGAGAATTCGACGCCGACGCTTTCTGGAATAGCGTCATTTCCGCCGACCGGGAGGCGCGGGACGTGGAAGACTGGCTCAACTGAGCGCGGCGACCCCGGACAGGGCGTGCTGGAGTAGACTATCCCGCGTGACGTCGACCTCCCCTTGCCGCCCCTCGCCAGCCCCCGAATCCGCCTCGCGGCCCCCGCGGTGGCCGCCCCGGCGGGTGCGAGCGTGGTGGGGGGAGGGTTCTTCGACGTGGAAATACCCCCTTCGTTTCGCCTAGGCGCCCTTCCCCGCGGTCTTCGCCTGGTGATCATTCTTCAATTGCTTCTCGGCAGCCAGGCGCGCCAGAGGCGTCTCGGGCGCCGCGATAGCCCCTTTCGTCGCCACTACGCAATGGCCGAATCGGGTCGCGTAGCATCTGGTGAATTCCGCACCCAGCAGGATGAGCTGAGCAGAGTAGTAGATCCACACTAGCAGGACGGCCAAAGACCCAGCGGCGCCGAAGGCAGAGCCGACGCTGGCGCGCCCCACGTACAACCCGATCAGGTATTTGCCCATGTGAAACAAGACCGAGGTCACAAAGGCCCCGATCCAGACGTCCCGCCAAGCTACGTGCGCGTCGGGAAGAATCTTGAAGATCATCGCGACCAATGCCGCGATCGCCATCAGCGACACACCGTAATTCAGGATGTAGCCCAAGATCACCCATCCAGGAATGATGCCGCCAAGCACGCTTCCGATGAACTCCAACCCGGCGCTCATGACCAGGGAGACCAGAAGGAGAAACCCGAAGCTCAAGATCAGGCCGACGGACAGGAGTCGATCCCGAATGAGTCCCCGAATGCCTCGTCCGGGTTTCGGGATTACCTTCCACACGGTATTGATCGCGTCCTGAAGCTCGATGACGACGCCTGTCGCGCCGACCAATAGCGTTACGAATCCCACCACGATGGCAATGACGCCCGAGCCCCGTTGACTAGCCTTGGCGAGCATAGTCTGTACGACGGCTGCCGAATCGTGTCCCAGCAGGCCTTCGAGCTGCCCCACGATGCGGCCCTGCACGGCATCTCTTCCGAATGCCAGACCGGCGACTGAAATCGCCAAGACCAAAACTGGCGCGAGCGAAAACGCGGTGTAATACGATAGGGCAGCTCCCATGCGCGGCGCCTTGTCGTCACTCCAACTGCTCAATGTCTCCCTGATCAATTGCCACGTAGCCTTAAGCGACTTCATTCTCTTGCCCTCCTGAGCCTACTGGCCT
>JADGRD010000711.1 GCA_017881285.1 Pseudomonadota bacterium
CGCTCCCGCGCCACCGCGTGGTCGAGCGCGCCGCCCCGCCAGGCCAGCGGATAGCCGAGCAGCCAGCGCGCCACGACGATCTGGCGCACGGGATAGAGCAAGAGCGCCCAGAGCAGGAAGAGCGCGAACGAGCGCAGGGCGGGTAGCCAGCCGAGAAAGGCCCCATCGGCCGCATGGCCGACGATGAGACAGAGCGCCAGCACGACGCCCGCGTAGCTCACCGCCGCGGCGGAGTTCTCGCCCATGATCTCCTGATCGTCGGCGTAGTCGGTGAGGGCGCGGAAGAGCAGCGACAGCGCCACGAGCGTCACCTCGGCCACCACGAAGAAGATGGCGCCCACGGGCAGGTTGGCGAGCGCGTCGGCCGTGAAGCAATGGCTGGCCACGATGCCGGTCCCCGCGCTGTGCGCGCCGGCCACGATGCCGGCGGCCAGGTTCCCGCGCCCAATCTCCGCCCGCAGGCGGCCGCGCAAGAGCGCGCGATTCCACAGCGCAGTGGTGAGCAGCAGCGCCAGCACCCCGCTCGCCGTGAAGGCTAGGGCGCGAAGCACGCCCGCCGCGGTGGGGTGCAGGCTAAGGCCCGGTCGCAGCGTCAGGGGCAGAAGCAGCCCCAGCGCCAGGAGCAGCCCGGCCCGAGCTAGCCAGCGTGGGCCCTGCGCGCTCGTCGTGGCAGGGTCGGGTTTCGCGGGAGCAGGGTTGGTCATGGTTGCCTCTAGCGATGTCGCGACAAACCGATGCCGGTGGTGGACTTGACCACGTCGACCACGCCGCCGGCGGGCGCGCGCGACTTGATGTAGACCAGCGTCTTGGCGAGCAGGTCGTGCAGGGCTTGCCGCTTGGGATGGAAGGCCACCAGGAGGAACCCGGCCATGTAGCCGACCAGGATGCTGGTCGCCAGCGCGAGGTAGACGATGGGAACCACCATTTCCGACAGGCTCAACTTCGAGAGCTGGAACGACACCTGCTGGTCGCCGTGGAAGAAATAAACGATTCCGGCAAGCACGGTCCACGCCAGCGGGCCCCAGGCGAAGGCGGCGGTGCGGATGAGCGCGGCCTTCCAGGTCAGCTTGCCGCCCGCTGCGCTCTCCACGCGGATGCCGAGCAGCCACTTGCCCGGCGTCTGCCCGAACAGCCGATGGCAGAGCACCCAGTAGACGAAGGCGACGGGCAAGGTGAGCAGGTGGAGGAAGTAGGCCGCCACCAGCAGGAGGACGGCGTCGATGCCGAGCGCGATCCCGCGCGCGCCCATGCCGCCCAGCTCGCGGCGCGGCGCGCGCGCGGCCTCCAGCGCGGTGATGAGCTCGTCGTAGTCCGCGAAACGTTCGTCGGGCTTCTTGGCCAGCATGCGCTCGACGATGCGGGCCACCACCACCGGCACCTGTGGATTCAGGTCGCGCACGGGCTTTGCGCGATCCGTGACATGCATGGAGATGATGCCGACGGGCGACGGCCCGGAGAACGGCGGCTGGCCGCCCAGCATGTGGTAGAGCGTGCAGCCCAGCGAATAGATGTCGGAGCGGTGATCGGCGACCTGGCCGCGCCCCTGCTCGGGCGACATGTAGAGCGGCGAGCCGATGATGGCGCCGTCACGCGTGAGCTGGGCGTCACCGCGCATGCTCTTGACCAGCCCGAAGTCGAGGATCTTGAGACCGGCCTCGTTGTCGAGCATGAGGTTCGACGGCTTGACGTCGCGGTGGACGAAGCCCTGCGCGAGGGCGGCGCGCAAGCCGCGCGCGGCCGCCAGCGTGTAGTCGACGGCCTGGGTCCAGGGCAGGGGCGTGCCCTTGGCGAGAATGGCGTCGAGCCCCGGTCCTTCGAGGTACTCCATGACGAAGAAGTGGAAACCGCGATCCTCGCCGATGAAGTA
This sequence comes from Pseudomonadota bacterium, assembly GCA_017881285.1. Classification (GTDB taxonomy): domain Bacteria; phylum Myxococcota_A; class Polyangia; order Fen-1088; family Fen-1088; genus Fen-1118. Next base: position 1,868 of record JADGRD010000711.1, read on the forward strand.
GATCTGCGCGACGTTGGGGTGGCGCAGGCGCGCCTGGGCGCGCGCCTCGCGCTCGAAGCGCTCGGCGATCTCGGGCTCGTGCCCGATGTCGAGCGCGAGGACCTTGATGGCCACGGGCCGGTCGAGCGAGACATCGGTACCGTAGTACACGGCCCCCATGCCGCCGCGGCCAAGCAGGCGCACCAGTGCGAAGTGTTGCAGGCGCGTGCCGGCCAGCCCGTCGGCGAGCGAATCCTCCCCGCTGCTGGGCGCGTTCTTGAGCAGGATGGTTTCGTCGAGAGCTCGACGGCTCTTCTCCCCGTCGCTCATGCGGCGAGAATACTCGCTCTCGCCGCAAAATACGATTGCCGCAAGCGGCGAGCTACCACCGCTCGGTGTTATTCTTCCCGCTCGGCGCCGCGGGTGGACTGGGCCGGTCGGCGGTCTTGCCCGTAGGTTGATCCGCGCCCTTCTTGCCCTTGCCAGCGCCGCCCTTTTTCCCGCGATGCTTGCCCGACTCATCCGCGGGAGGCGTGGGCTCGGCCGCGGGGGCGGGCGTCGGTGGCTCGAACGCGGGGACTGCGGGCGGCGGCGTGAACTTGGGCGCGGGCACGGGCTCGGGCTCGGGGGCGGGCGTCGTGGCCGCGGACTCGGGGGTCGCGGGCCTGCTCGGCGAGGGGCGGGTGACGAGCACGGTGATGGCGAGCCCGGCCGCGGCCAGACCCACGATCGCGGCCACCGCGACCACGGTACGCCGCTTGCCGCGCGCGCCGTTGAAGCTCACATCCGTCGCCTCGCCCGAGGCATTCCGGAAGGTGGTCGTCTGTTTGACGCCCGCCGCGGGCTCTACGATCCGCGAGGACTGGGGCGGCTGGAACACGCCCGGCGTGACCGACACCGGCGCCGGCGTGGCCATCGTCTGCTCGAAGGGGAAGCCCGAGCGCGGCCTGCCGCCGGGCCACGGCTGGGGGAGGATCGCGGTGTTGCCCACGGGTGGCGTGAGGTGGATGGGGCCGGTATGGGCGCCCAGGTAGCCTCGGAGCGCGGCCTGGAACTCCG
>JADGRD010000712.1 GCA_017881285.1 Pseudomonadota bacterium
CTCGACACGCAAACTGTCTCGTACGCCCTGCGCGCTAGCCTGCGCCGGCGCATCCATTCCTCCGCGGTGCTGCTCCTCGGCATGGATGTGCAGGACCAGCAGAACCAGCTCAGTCGCAACAGCTCCGTGAACCAACCGCCCCGTGAAGGGGACATCGTCGTCTTCGGCCAGCGTCCGCCGCCCGAGATCGCGTCGGACAGGTGGAATGTATCGGTCTTCAGCCTGGCCACCTATGCCACGCTCGACCTCAAGCTAGGGAGCTGGTCGCTGACGCCCGGCCTGCGTTTCGAGCCCACCTGGATCGAAGGGGATCATCGCCTGCCCGGGAGCACCATCGCGCCCCCCATCGGGTATTCCAGGCTCGACGCTCCCGTCAATCCCATCAACGTGGCCGTGCTACGCCATCTCCCCAATCCGCGCCTGCAGGTCGCCTGGCGGCCCATCCCGCGGCTCACGCTCACCAGCGGCGCGGGCATCTACGGACAGCCACCCAGCCCCGAGGACATGTCCCCGGTCTTCGGCAACCCGTCGATCATGGGCTCCTACGCCCTGCACCTCACCGGTGGGTTCTCGCTGAAGGTGCGCCCTACCCTGACCCTCGAATCCGCGGGCTTCTACAAGAAGCTCTACGGCCTCGTCTCGCGTAGCGAGAACCAGTCCCCGCCGGTCGGACAGGCGCTGACCCAGGATGGAACCGGCCGCGTCCTTGGCCTGCAGATCCTGCTCCGGCAAGAGCTGTGGAAGGGCTTCTTCGGCTGGGTGACCTACACCCTCTCGCGCAGCGAGCGCCGCGATCATCCCGATCAAGGCTATCGCCTGTTCGATTACGACCAGACCCACGTCATCGCCCTGCTCGCCAGCTACGCCCTGGGCCGGGGCTTCGAGGTGGGTGGCCGCTTCCGCTACTCCACCGGCATGCCGCGCACTCCGGTGATCGACAGCTACCTCGGCCGCAACGGCTACTACGAACCCGTCTTCGGCGCGCACAACTCGACACGCATCCCAGCATTCTACCAGCTCGATGTTCGCGGCGAGAAGGCGTTCGTCATGCAAAGGATGAAGATGAGCGTCTTCATCGACATGCAGAACATCACCAACCGCAAGAACCCGGAAGAGATCATCTACAGCCAGGACTACCAGCAAAAGAGCTACATCATTGGCCTGCCCACGCTCGCCGTGGCGGGTGCCCGAGTGGAGTTCTAGATGGATCACCGCAAGCCCGCTTGCCTTCTTGTCGTCCTCGCCGCCGTCCTCGCGCCGGGCTGCAAGCCCGCGGTCGGTCAGGCCCCATCGCTCGTCACCGACTACGCGCTCCTCGCCGTGCTCGGCGAGCCGCCCGAGGCCAAGCCAGGTGACAAGGTGACGTATTCCTATCTACTCGCCTCACCGTCGGGAACCGTCGCCGACGCCACGGCAGGCTGGGATGTCTGCCTGACGCCGAAACCACCAGCCGAGAACAACGCGGTGGCCAGCGCCTGCAATCCGCCCGCGCCCGGCGCAACCACGGGTCTGACCTTCGACGCTCCCGTCCCTACCAATGCCTGCCAGCTCTTCGGTCCCATCGCCCCTCCAGTCCAGGCGGGCCAGCCCGCGATCCGGCCCCGCGATCCAGACGCCACAGGGGGCTACTACCTGCCGGTGCGCGTGAAGCTAGCCGATCTGGCCACTGGTGACGTCACCGGGTTCGCCTTCGAACGCATCACCTGCAACCTGGCCAACGCCGCCAGCGCCATCGTCAAGGAATACAACACCCGGTATCAGGTCAACCAGGACCCGGGCATCGCCAGCACGGATCTCATTACCTCGAGCGGCCTCAGAACGAACCTCGACACCGCCCCACAGACCATTTCCGTTTCACCCGGTGACACGGTCGACTTCGAGGCCACCTTTACCGACGGCTCCGCCGATACCTTCCCGGTCCTTGACTCGACAGGCGACGCGCTCGTGGATCAGCGCGAGAGCCTCCACATGTCATGGTTCGCGACCTCCGGCTCGTTCGTGCACGACCGCACCGGCGTCTCCAGCGCCGAAACCGCGACTTCAACCAGCAACACCTGGAAAGCGCCAGCCGAGGCGATGGATGTCTATCTCTGGCTCGTGCTCCGCGATTCCCGCGGCGGCACCGCGTTCAAGTCCTACCAGCTTCACGTCGGGCCGTAGACCGCCACCCTGACGCGAGTCACGCGCTACTGGAAGCAGGGAGCCTGCTCGCTGGCCTCGCTCCAGTCGTAACAAGAGGCGGCAATGCGCCGAGGGTGTTGCTCTTGGCGAAGCGTATCCGAAGCGAGCAAGCGGATCTTGAGGCCGGCCCCCGTCACCATCAGCAGCAGGTCCACGAGGCGCGGGACAGCCGCAAGGACGGCGCGGCTGAAAGCCATACCATAGCGGTCACGGCATTCCCCCTCCACACCGGCGATGGTGACCACGCACTTCGGCCCTTCGGAGGCTACCTCCCGTGCCAGATGGATGAGATCGCGCACCTCGCTCGCGTGGCAGCACCCAGACGCCACCACGGCTGCGGAGTGCTGGGTGACGTCCACCACCGTGCAGGTGCCGGTCTCCGCGTCCCCCGCCAGGGCATCCACGATCACCAGATGGTCGACCGTGGCCAACTCGTCGAGAAGGTCCAGGCGCAGGCGCGTCGCCACCCTGACCTGGATGCTTTCCGGCAGGGGAAGCGACAACAGGACCCGTCCAATCTCCGCCCCGATGCCATCGTCTGCCACTTGCTCGTTTCCAAGACACAGGATGAGGGTTCTCATGCCCTCTGTTACACAACATTTTCCAGTTTTTCGGGGTGAAGAGAATGTGACATCTCCAAGGCAATCGCGTGAACTCGTCCAGTTTCAAGAACGTCGCGCACCTGTGACCCCACGTACACCCAGCAAGAACTAG
>JADGRD010000713.1 GCA_017881285.1 Pseudomonadota bacterium
GCAAGCCGCGCGAGAAGTTCTGGCTGCCGCGCATCGTCGAGCCGCCCAAGCCCAAGACGCCGATGCTCAAGCTCACCGAGGATCCCAACGCCCCGCCCACGCCCAAAGAGGCGCCCAAGATCGAAGACGCCGACATCTCGAAGGACATGCGGCGCGCCCTCAAGCGGGCGCAGATGCTCGCGCAAGCCACCGAGGAGCCGGCGGAGGGCTCGCTGACGGGTTCGCCCTTGGGCCGGTCAACGGAGGGTGTGAGCGGCGACGCCTGGGCCACCGCGGTCGATGCCGCCATTCACAACGCCTGGAGCACTCCGGTCGGTCTGATTACCGACGCCGAGCTGGTGAAACTCGTGGCGAAAGTCCGCATTAGCGTCAGCGATGACGGCGTGCTTTCAAACCCTATCGTGAAGCAGTCTTCTGGGAACCAGTACTTCGATGATTCCTGCATTCAGGCGGTGAAGGCGGCCGGCAAGGTGCCGCCGCCACCGCCCAAGAGCAAGCACCTACTACTTACGTTTGATGGAAAGAGCCTAGCGCGATAGACAAGGGCATGCGCCCCCAGAACCAGCCCACAAGGACCAGCATGAAAAGCTATCCGATCGCCACTGGCATCCTACTCGCGACCATCGCCGCACCGGGGCCCGCGCAGGCCGCTGATCAGGCCGAGGTCGAGGATCTCCCCCAGATCACCATCACCGATCCCAACCGCGATCTCTTTCGGCTGGCCCTGCCCGGCGCGGTGGGCGACGGGGATCTCGCCGCCGCGGCGACCGACATCGAACGGCGCGATCTCGACCTGGTCGGGCTGTTTCGCGTCCTCAATCCAGAATCGTTTCCTGATTCTCTGGTGAAAGAAGGGCTCGGCTTCTCGTCGGATCTGTGGTCGCAAGTCGGCGCGCAGGGCGTGGCCAAGCTGCGCGCCACCCGCGACAGCAGCGGGGTAGTCCTCGAGGGGCGGCTCTACCAGATCGGCCGCGGCGAGTCCGCCGTGCTGACCAAGACCTATCGCGGCCCCGAGGTCCGCCCGCTCGTGCACATGTGGGCCAACGACGTCATCGCGCAGTTCACCGGCGTGCGCGGGGTGTTCGGCTCGCGCATCGCCTTCGCCATGGCCGGCAAGAATCCCGAGATCGCGACCATCGGGATGGACGGCCAGGAGCTCAAGGTCGTCACGCAGATGAAATCCGAGTGCCTGCTGCCCGCGCTCTCGCCGTCGGGCGGTCAGATCGCGTTCAACTCCTACTTGCGCGGGGGCGCCGATCTGTGGGTGGTCTCCGCCAGCGGCGGCCGCGCGCGCCACATTTCCGACCGGCCCGGACTCAACACCGGTCCGGCCTGGCTGCCCGGTGGCAACGCCATCATCGCCACGCTTTCCTTCGAGGGCAACGCCGACCTTTACAAGATCTCCGTCGCGGATGGCAAGGTCATCGCGCGCCTGACCAACTCGCCCGGCAACGACCTGTCGGCGGCGGTTTCGCCGGGCGGCGATCAGATCGCCTTCGTGTCCGATCGCCAGGGCAACCCGCAGATCTACCTGATGCCGGCGTCGGGCGGCGGGGCTCGGCGCGTGACCTACCAGGGCAGCTACAACCAGACCCCGCGCTTCTGCCCGCGCAAGGAAACGCCCGTCATCGCCTTCACCGGCCGCGACGAGCGCAACGTCTTCGACATCTTTCTCCACGACCTGCGCACCGGGAAGAACGACCGCGTGACCCAGGGGCAGGGTTCGAACTACGATCCCGCGTGGTCGCCTGACGGCCGTCTCGTGGTCTACGCCAGCAGCCGCGGCGGCCTCTTCGTCATGAACCTGCAAACCCACAAGGAATTCCGCATTTACAAGGGTGGCGCCAAGAGCCCTTCGTGGGGACCACCGCCGGCTGACTTCAAGTAGATGGTGCGCCTCGCGACCATCGACGTCGGCACCAACACCACGCTCTTGCTGGTGGCCGAGATCAGCGGCAAAGGTATCCGCGTGCTGGCCGAACGCGCCGAGATCACGCGTCTGGGGCGCGGCATCGGCGCCGACGGTGGGCTGGGCCGGCCCGGCATCGAGCGCACCCTCGCGGTGCTGGCGGAATACGCGGCGATCGCGGCGGCATACGGCGCGGCCATCCACGCCATCGGCACCGAGGCCCTGCGCCGCGCCCCCAACGCGCCAGCGTTTCTCGCGCCCGCCGCCCGGATTCTGGGCGCTCCGGTGGAGGTCATCGCTGGTGAACGGGAGGCCGCGCTCACCTTCCTGGCCGCCGCGCGCTCGTTCCCGGACGTCGCGGCCGGCCCCGCGGTGGTCATCGACATCGGCGGCGGCTCGACCGAGATCATCGTCGCGCGCGCGGGGCGCATGGAATTCCGCCGCAGCCTGCCTCTCGGCTCGGTTGGTCTGACCGAACGCCACATCAGGAGCGATCCAGCCAACCCCGCCGAGGTCGCGGCGGTCACGGACGAGATCGCGCGCCAGCTCGACGCCGTCCCCTTCCCCACCGCCCCGCTCACGCTCATCGGCACCGCCGGCACGGTGACGTCCCTGGCCGCGATGGCCCTGGGGCTCGCCAGCTACGATCCCCAACTCGTGCACGGCCACCGCCTGACGCTAGCGGCGCTGGACGTGCAGATCGCGCGCCTGGCCATCTCCAAGCAAGCAGAGCGCGAGGCCATGGCCGGCCTCGATCCGAAGCGCGCCGACGTCATCCTCGCCGGCGCCCATATCCTACGCCAGATCGCCACCGCCGCCCACGCCACCGAGATCCTCGTCAGCGACCGCGGCATCCGCTGGGGCTTGCTGTACGAGAAGGCCCAGGGCTAGAGCGCCGAACGGTTTGAGGGACCGAGTGAAATTGCGCAGTTGCGAGCGGCCCGAGGCGCGAGGAGGGAGAATACTCGACGTATTTGACCGACGAG
>JADGRD010000714.1 GCA_017881285.1 Pseudomonadota bacterium
GCGTCCGGCCTGAATCGCGAAGGCGCGCTCCACGCCAGCGAAGCTCACGGCGATCCGTTCCAGGTCATCGAGGCGCTGCACGTAGGACTCGAGCGACTCGCGCCGCGCGCCCGGCCGCTGGTTCGCAAGCACGTTGGCGGCGTCGATGATGTGGTCGAGCACGTCCTCGGCCGCCACCTCGCCATGGTGCGCCTCGATGGCGTGACAGACCCTCGCGTTCTCTCCGAACTTGCGGGCCATGACCGCCCCGGCCACGGCGTGCGAGCCCTCGACCTCTTGGTCGACGCCGCAGCCGATGTCGTGGAGCAGCCCAGCCCGACGCGCGACCTTCACCGGGTAGCCAAGCTCACCCGCGATGGTGCCGGCGAGGAATCCGACCTCGATGGAATGCTGGAGGAGGTTCTGCGCGGTACCCGAGCGGAAGCGCAGCTTGCCCAGCAGTCGGCCAAGGTCGGGGTGCAGGCGTCCAATGCCCAAGTCGAAGGCGGCTTGGTCGCCGGCCTCCTTGCACTGCTGTTCCACCTCGTCGGTGGCCTTGCGGACCATCTCCTCGATACGCGTCGGGTGGATACGCCCGTCGGCGATGAGCCGGGTCAGGGCCAGCCGGGCAATCTCGCGGCGCACTGGATTAAAGCACGAGATGACCACCGCCTCCGGCGTGTCGTCGATGATGAGGTCGATCCCGGTCGCGGATTCGAGGGCGCGGATGTTGCGGCCCTCGCGTCCGATGATCCGGCCCTTCATGTCGTCCGAGGGCAAGGGCACCACGGCCACGGTGCGCTCGGCCACGTACTCGCTGGCATAGCGTTGCACGGCCGCGCCCAGGATGAGCTGCGCCTTCTGCTTGGCTTGCGCCTGGGCCTCCTCCTCGATGCGCTTGACCTCGCTGGCCGCCGCGGCCCGTGCCTCGGCGGCAACCTCGGCCGCCAGCAGCTTGCGCGCCTCGGACTCCCCCATCCCGGCGATCTTCTCGATGCGCGCCCGGGCCTCGGCCGCCGCGCTGGCCGCCGTGCGCGCCACGGTTTCGGCGGCCTGTTCGCGCGCCAAGAGCTGCTTTTCCTTGCGCAGCAGGTTGTCGCGCTCGGTCTTCATCTCGCGATCCCGCCGCTCCACGGCCTCCACGCGCGCCCGGACCTCCGCCCCCCCCCGATCCAAGTCCTGGCGCCGAACGCGCAGTTCCGCTTCGACCTCGCCGCGAAGCTTCTGCGCCCCTTCCTTGGCCTCGACCGCGGCCTGGCGTTTGATGGCGTCGGCCTCGCTCGTCGCGGCGGCGAGCAGGCGATTTCTCTCTTCCTCGCTCTCGGGCACCGCGTCCGGCTTCGACATGCGTCCAAGCAGGAACGCGACCACCCCGGCCGTGAGTGCAGCCAGAATCGCGCCGATGATTGCGGTAACGGTCATGCTTCTTCCTTAGTCGCTTGCTTCCGGGCAACGGACGATGCGCTCGTCGGTCACCACGGAGTCGAGGGGGACGTCCCATTCGCCCGTCGGGCAGGCGTCCACCAGTTGAAAATCGAAACCAAAGCCCACGAAGCGCGCATTGGTGGCGTCCGGATGGGCGCGCACGTAGGCCGCCAGCTCGTCGTAGTAGCCGCCGCCGTAGCCGACGCGCGTGCCCCGCCGGTCGAAGGCCAGGCCAGGCACCATGAAGAGGTCGATCTCGTGGGCGGCCACCTCGGGGGCATCCTGCCGCGGTTCGAGCAGGCCAAAGATGCCGAACACCAGCTCCGAACGCTGGTCCGCCCGATGAAAGCGCAGGCGTGGCGGCAGCAGGCCGGTGCTCACCCGCGGCAGCACGACGTCAATACCGCGCCGCCGGAGCAGGTCGAGAAGTGGCTCGGTGTCTATCTCCGAACGCGTGGACACGAACCCGGCCACGGTCCGGGCCAAGCGCGCCTCCGGAAGTTCCAGAAACACCTCGACGGCGCGTACGGCCAATGCGGTCCGCCGCTCGGGACGGAGCGCGTCCCGCTGTTCCGCCATGGCGCGCCGAAGCGCGCGCTTCTCCTCCCTCAGCGATAGCTCGGCCGAATGCATCGCCGCCAACGCATCGTTCTCGGTCCGCGATGGTCACAAAACCCGTGGAACCAAAGGCCCACCGCCACGGTGAGCCGCGAATCAAGAACGAGGACGCTGCCTCGCAGGAAAAGGGTTGAGAGCTTGAGCATCTATTTCGAACGTCACCCCTCGACCGGAAGGCCGGCAGAACGGTGGACGGGGTACCCGCCACTATACCTGAAAACGGACTCCCACAATCAAGCCGCACCTGGCGCGATGGCTGCGATCACTTGGATCGGCGCAGCATTTCCTCGGCGTGGGCGACCGCCTGGGCGGTCTTGGTCGCGCCCCCGAGCATGCGCGCGATCTCATCCCGCCGCTCTTCGGGTGAAAGCCCCGCGACGCGCACGGTCGTGCGGCCCTTGGTCGACGCCTTGGTTACCTTGACGTGACGATCCGCGAAGGCCGCGATCTGCGGCAGATGGGTGACGACCAGGACCTGCTTGTGCCGGGCGATGCCGGCAAGCTTGCGCCCGATGACCTCGGCGGTACCGCCACCGACCCCGGCGTCGACCTCGTCGAACACGTAGGTCGTGGCCTGCCCTTCGCGCGCGAGGGCCTGGGTCACGGCCAGCATGACGCGCGAGAGCTCCCCGCCCGAGGCAATACGGTCGAGCGAGCGGGCTTCCTCGCCCGGGTTGGGGGCAAAAAGGAAACGCACGCGGTCGCGGCCCTTGCCGCTCATGGCCTCGCGCTCCTCGACCGCGATGGGCAGGCGAGCTCCGGGCAGTCCCAGGTCACCCAGGCCTTCGTCGATGCGCTTGCCGAGAGCGCGCGCGGCCTTGCGCCGCTTCTCGCTAAGCTGGCCGGCCAGCTCGCCCA
>JADGRD010000715.1 GCA_017881285.1 Pseudomonadota bacterium
CTACGACTGAAAGTCGACGTCCTCTGGGTCGTCCTCGCCGGCGCCCTCGCGTCGGCGATCGCGATGTAGAATCCTATCCGGTCTATCTCACTCTCACAACGGTCCCAGGCTTTCTCTCCGTCGCGGCGGCTTCCGTCTCGCCCTCACCCACGGCGGGTTTTGTGAAACTAAACAACCACTCCGCATCCGCCAGGCTCAGGTTGATGCAGCCGTGGCTCCTGGGAATACCGAACTGGTCGTGCCAGAAGGCACCGTGCAGAGCGACGCGGCCGATGTACTGGGTGAAGGGGACCTCCTCGTAGGAATAGGGCACGACGCCGGTGTGCTCGAGGTTGTCCATGGTGGCGGCGAGAAGCTTGGCGCGCACGCGATGAACACCTTTCGGGGTGGCAAATGGCGTGCCCTCGGCGCCGACCCCGGTGGCGACCAGGGTAGCGAACACGGGTTTGTCACCGACATAGGCGACCAGGGTTTGCGTGGCGAGCTCCACGTCGAGCCAGGGCTCGTCGTCGGCGACGGCGGGCGGCCGCGGGGAACGATGGGGCACGCGCAGATCGGTTTCCGACATCCAGCCGTCGGTCACGCGATAGAACCCCTGTGGCCCGTCGGGGCTGGCCAGGGTCAGGCGGGCGTAGCGCGCGCGCCGACCCACCGGCTTGGTCATCGTGTCGGGCTGCGGATAGACTGGCGCCCCTTCCTTCACCACCCAGCCAAAATCCAGCCCGCTCGCGTGGGGAGCCGGCCAGCTTTGCTGGCCGCGCACCATCGCGGGAAGGTTTGGAAACCCTCCCAGGGTTTCCAAATCAAGGCGCACGCCCGCGAAGCGCGAGGGTTTGGCCGGCCGCAGATCCTTCATGGCGACTTCCCGGCCCAGGCTGGTGCGACCAATCCATTCGCCGCCCGACAGGCGCTGTTCGACAATCACCACGCCAAATCCCGGCAGTAGCTTGCGCGCGTCGCGCGTTTGCACCCCATTCTTGCCAATGACGTAGTAGCGCGGTCCAGGCGGCGCAGCCGGGTTCGTCTCTTGGCGCCTGTCGCAAGCAAGCGCGCACGCGCCGGCCAGCACGATGGCCCACGCCGGCTTCATTCCGACACCTCGACCCGCAAGGTTTGCGCGTCCGAGCGGCCGCGGTCGTCCACGGCGCGCACCACGAAGGTGCCGGGCTGCATCTTCCACAGCCACGGGTGGCCGCTTTCCGTCTTGCCGGCGAAACGCCGGCCCACGTACCAGAAGACCTCGTGCGCGTCGCCGTCGGTCTCGGCGAGAAAGGCGAGCGTGTCGTTGCCCTTGCCCGGCCGCAACGTATACGCGACGCCATGGATGGGCGAGGTGATGCGCGGGGCCGCGCCAGGCACCTCTTGTTCCGCCGGGCAGCCGGGCATGGCGGGCGGCGGCGTCCGGCGCGGCAGTCCGGCCGCGCGGAACAGCTTGAGCATGTCGGTGGGCCAGACCTCGAAGACTTCCTGGTGAGTCGGGCCATGCGGCCGGGCTTCGCATACCCGGCGCCCGCTGCTGTCGTCGATGTCGAAGGCGCGATGGATCTCGCACGGGGCGGTGGGCGAGCGCCCGGCGATGAACCAGGCCGGCCGTTTGTGCGGACAGTGCGCCCCTGGGATCTGCCCGCTCTCGGTGCACACGTCGACCTTCACCAGTCCCTTGGGCCGGGGCCAGCTCGGAGGGGCGAGGGAACGATCGTGCGCGGCCAGGGCGTCCACGACCGAGAAGAAAAGCGGCGCCGCGGTCTTGATGCCCACGAGCTCCGGATTGCTCCGGCCGGTGAAGTCCCCGACCCATACGACAAGGACGTACGGTCCAAGCAGGCCCGCGCTCCAGGCGTCGCGGAACCCCCACGAGGTGCCGGTCTTCCACGGCACCACCAGTTGCGCGCCGGCCGTGGGCAGGCGCGGCGCGGACGGTCGCGGATTCTTGGCCAGCATGTCCACCGTCAACCACGCCGCCTCTTCGGACAGCACGCGCACGGCCGCGGAGACGGGTTCGTCGGCGTGACGGCGCAAGGGCCGCAGCATGCCGCGATTGCCGAGCGCCGCGAAGAGCGTGGCGACTTCCTCCATGGTCACCTCGCCGGTGCCCAGCACCAGGCCCAGGCCGTAGTAGCTCTCCGCTTGCGGCAGGTCGACGCCCGCGCCGGTGAGGAATTGATAGAAGGTGGGCCGATCCAGCTTCGCCGCCACCAGCAAGGCGGGGATGTTGCGGCTGCGCACCAGGGCGTCGGTGGCCGCGAGCGGGCCGGCGAAGCGGCCATCGAAGTTCTCGGGCGAATAGGCGGAAAAGGCCACGGGCGCGTCCCGCAGCACCGAGCGGGGATGGATCACCCCTTGCTCCATGCCGAGGGCGTACACGAACGGCTTGAGCACCGAGCCGGGCGAGCGGCGCGCGCGCGTGCCATCTACCTGGCCGAAGATCTCATCGCTGCCGAAATCGGCCGAGCCGACCAGTGCCCGCACGGACATGTCGCGCGTGTCGACCAGCAAGGCGGCGGCATTGTCGACGCCCAGACGCCTCTCGTTCTCGACGAAGCGCCGCACCTGGCGTTCGAGCAAGCGCTGCAAGGGCAAGTCCAAGGTCGTCTTCACGACACTTCCCGCCGCCGGCTCGGCCAGGATCTGGTCGGTGAAGTGGGGTGCGAGGAAGGGCAAGTCATCCTTGCGGGTCGCCGCCCCGAGCGCGACCAGGCGTGCGTCACCGGCGGCAGGCCAGCGCGCGAGCAACCTCCGCCCGAGGGCTTCACGCATGCGCGCGAGCTCGGGGGCGCGCGTGCGCAGGGCTTGCACGCGTTGGTTCGGGTTCTGCGGCAGAAGCGCCAGGGACAGCGCCTCGGGCAGCGACAGCCGCTCCGGTGTCTTG
>JADGRD010000716.1 GCA_017881285.1 Pseudomonadota bacterium
AGGCCGGCCTGGAAGCGCTGAAAACGTTCGCGTTCGTGGTTGAACAGATAGTGCACGAAGAGCCAGCTCGTGGCGTAGAGCCGTGCCTTTTCCAGCGGATCCTCCGACCACGTCCACAGCTCGCGCCATGGACTGAGGCCCCGATATGCGACCAATCGCAGGGCTTCCGTATCCACGGCACCGAAGGTCACCTCGTCGCTGTTCTCCTCGTATGACGTCATGGCCAGGTACATGGCCACGCCTTCCTTGAACCAAATCGGAGCATTGCGATCGAGGTCGAGTTGCCGCATGAGCGCGTGTACGATCTCGTGCTTCAGCATCTTCGCGCGCGCGACCTGGTCGGTGGCAGGTGCCACGACGATGCCGGTGCCAAGGTAGTTGAAGAACAATCCGCCCGTGTGCGGCGGCAGGAAAACGTCGGCCTCGCTCCAAGCGCGCAAGGCCGCGACCTCGATGGGCTCGCCCGTTTCGGGCACGTCCCGCCACGCGGCCGCGACGATCGCCGCGCGAAAGTGCTCGAGCTGAGTCGCCAGCTGCTCGGCATCCTCCTCGTCCTCGACATCGGTCAGCACGCGGAAGTGCGGCGACGACCACTCGGTCCAGCGCGGCCCACCTTCGCCCGGGCAGGCCGGCAGATGCGCGCACCCCGCTGCCAGAGCCACGCCCGCGACGGCGAGCATTCGACGAGAAAGCATCGCGGCGAGTGTACACCGCGCCAGGGCGGCGATATCAGCCAAGGCGCCGGCCCGTCGTCGATCCGGCCTACAGCCCCAGGCGATCCAGTTACGGCCCCCCAGAACGCGGGCAGATCTTGATTCACGGGAATCTGCCCACGCGGGCGGCGGTACGGTTACTCGGAAACCTCCTTGAGCGCATGCTTCGCGTCCTTCACCGCCCCGGCGACGGCGTGCTTGAGGTCCGCGACCGCCCCCTCGACCTGGCCCTCGCGTTCGTCATCTTCACCCTCTCGCTTGAGCCCCTTGTCGCCAGTCAGGCCACCCACGGCCTGCTTGATTCTGCCCTTGCTCTTCTTGCCGAGTTCGCTCATCTGTATCCTCCCGTGGTTCGAGTGAAACGACCTAGCGCCGTCTGCTCCAGTAGTAGCCGCCGCCGCCACCAAACAGAACGACGAACAGCACGATCAATACAACGAGTGTCGTAGTACTCATGATTTTCCCTTCCTTTCGAGCAATGGGGAAACGCAATTGCTGGGCCAGCGACGAGACGTATGCAAATTCAAGTATTTGCATCGCTGACATCCACGGGGGACTGATTTCCGCATCAAAATGATTTGAAGCCTCCTTCAATTCGAAGGAGGAAGACGGTCGCCGAGCAAACCATCCAGGCGAGTCATCGCGCCGCCGGCGGCCTCGGGCTTGCATCCACTGGCCCCACGGTACCTCCAACAGCCAATCACCACGCGATGACTGCCCCGCGACATGACCCGCCATCCAACGGTAGCCTGAAAGTGCAGCCCGGCGCTCTCCGCTGGGGCGCGATCCTGTTCACCATCGCAGCGGGGCTCATGATCTGGCCCATGTGGCAGCCCCTCGTTCTGGCGACCTGGTTCGCCATCTTCGCTCGTCCCATGATGAATCGAGTCAGCCGCATCACGCGCGGACGGCACCGCGCGGCGGCCGTGCTCACCGTCCTGCTGCTGCTGCTGGTCCTGGTTCCGGTCGGTCTGTTCGTGGCGTCGCTGGTCTCCGCGGCCGCCGAGCTCCTGCAGAGCCTGCTCAAGTCGAAGGGCGGCAAGAGCGCACTCGAGGCGATCGTCTCCGGCGGCAGCGCCGACGGCCACAAGTTCGCCCTGAGCGACTTCGTGCCCCTGACCAAGGAGTATGGCGAGCGCGCGTTCGGCCTGGCGACGAGCATCGCCGGGGCCACCGCCACAGGGATCCTCGGCATCTTCGTCTTCGTGCTCGCGGCCTACACCTTCCTCGCCGAGGGACGTGAGGTGTACAACTGGATCGAGGCTCACCTCCCCATCGCTCCGCGGAACTTCAGCCGCTACGCCTCTGCCTTCGCCGAGACCGGCCGCGGGCTGGCGGTGGGTGTCGGGCTCACCGCCGTCATCCAGGGCCTCACCGCAACCGTGGCGTACCTGGCGCTGGGCATCCCGCGCGCCTTCGTCCTTGGCGTCCTCACCGCCGCCGTCTCGCTCATTCCGTCGGTGGGGACCGCGCTGGTCTGGGGCCCGGTTGCCGTGGGTCTGGCGCTCACTGGCCACTGGGGCCGCGCGGTCATCATGGTTGCCATCGGCATCTTCGTCATCGGACTGGTCGACAACCTCCTCCGCCCACTGCTCTCCCGCCACGGCAGCGTGCAACTCCCCATGTTCGTCCTGCTCGTGGCCATGTTCGGCGGCCTGGCGACCGTCGGCGCCTGGGGCCTCCTGCTTGGCCCGCTGCTGGTGCGGCTGGCGGCGGAGGCGGTGTCCATCGAGCGCGACGAGCGTGTGGAGCGATAGCACGCGGCCCGGTAAGGTTCTCCAACGCTCAAAAGACCGCTTCGAAAGAACCATGGTCCGACACGGCGCACTGGCACGCATCGTGCGCATCGGCCAAGACGACAGGATTGCTCTCAACCAGCAAGCTCAGGATTCCCATCATCTTGTGCGGGCCGCGGTTGGCGGGTCGCGGGTCGACCGCTCACGCTGGCCGGTCTGTGCCGGTCCGGAAGGCCTTTCGCCCCTCCGCACCGATTCCTGCTCCAAGAGGACCAGCATCGTCAAGCGGCCCGGCCAGACTCGCAGGACCGGAAGCCAGCACCAGGATGAGAACGATCCCGACCCATGATGCCCGGGCGAGGAGACCGCGGCGCAATCGGCCCCAGCCTGCTGCCGTGACGACCATCGGGATGGGCTTGT
>JADGRD010000717.1 GCA_017881285.1 Pseudomonadota bacterium
CAGGGCTATGTCACCGAGCACGCTCTTGCCCTCCATCCCTTGCACGAGCAGGGATATCCGAGCATCGGCTGCTACCCCTGCACCACCCCGGTGCGGCCAGGTGAGGACCCGCGCGCCGGACGCTGGCGGCATTTGCGGCCACCCGACACCGAGGCCGCTGCCAAATACTGCAACGTCAACTTCACCGACGGTGGCGGGATCTAGGAGTCGTGGAAGTCCTTGCCGTGCTGCGTGGCCTTGACATAGCCGGCGCGGATCACGAAATCGCCGAAACGCTCACCGGTCGTTCGTTCACGCGCATAGTGGTGGATGAGAGGGGTGAGCGTGGATACGATTTCCTCGTCGGCGAGGCCCTCGCGGTACAGCTTGTTCAGCCGCTCGCCAGTGAAGCCGCCGCCCAAGTAGAGGTTGTACTTGCCCAGGTTCTTGCCGACCAGGCCAATCTCGGCAAGGTACGGCCGGGCGCAGCCGTTGGGACAACCGGTCATGCGCAGGACGATGTCATCCTGCTCCAGCCCGGCTGCGCGCATGACGGCGTCGAGCTTGTCGAGCAGACTCGGTAGATAGCGCTCGGATTCCGCCATGGCCTGGCCGCAGCTGGGAAAGGCCACGCAGGCCAGGGCGTTCCGGCGTAGCCCGGTTTGCCGGTGGCCGTCCTCCAGGCCGTAGCGTTCCAGCAAGGCATCGATGTGCGGCTTGTCGCCCTCGCTGACGTTGGCGATCATCAGATTCTGGTTGGGGGTCAGGCGGAAATCGCCAGGGTGGACCTGAGCGATCTCGCGGAGGGCCGTGAGCAGCGAGCGGTCGCCTTGGTCGCGGATGCGGCCGCTCAAGATGAAGAGCGTGCAATGCCAGGTGTCGCCCACGCCCTTGACCCAGCCGTAGCGATCGCCATTACCGGCGAACGCGAAGGGCCGCGCCGGCGCCAGGGCGTGACCCAAGCGGCGCTCGACCTCGCCCCGAAACCAGTCGAGGCCGCGGTCGTCGATGGTGTATTTGAGCCGCGCGTGCTTGCGCTCCTTGCGGTCCCCGAAATCCCGCTGCGTGGTCAGCACCGCCTCGGCGACGGCGATGGCCTCCTCGGGCTGACACAGGCCGATGACATCGCCGAGCCGGGGGTAAGTGGCCTTTTCGCCATGGGACATACCCATGCCGCCGCCCACGGTGACGTCGAACCCAATCAGTTGGCCGGCGTCGGCGATGGCGATGAAGCCGAGGTCGTTGGCGAAGACGTCGACATCGTTGCTGGGGGGCACCGCGATGGCGATCTTGAACTTGCGCGGCAGGTAGTGTTTCCCGTACATGGGTTCTTCCCCGTCGGGCGGCTCACCGCCCGCCACCAGCTCGTCGCCGAGCCAGATCTCGTGGTAGGCGCGCGTGCGCGGCAGCAGATGCTCACTTAGGCGCTTGGCCCAGGCATACACCTCGCCGTGCAGCGACGACAGGCAGGGGTTCGGGTTGCACATCACGTTGCGGTTGACGTCGCCGCAGGCCGCGACGGTGTCGAGCAGCGTGGCGTGCAGCGCTCGTACGGTCTCGCGCAAGTGGGGTTTGGGAACCGTGTGCAGCTGAAACGTCTGGCGCGTCGTCAGGCGCAGCGAACCGCCGCCGTAGTCCCGCGCCAGGCGGTCGATGTCCAGGTACTGCTGGGGCGTGCACACGCCACCGGGCAGGCGGATGCGCACCATGAAGCTGTAGAGTGGCTCCAGCTTCTGGCGCTGGCGATCGAGGCGGACGTCGCGATCGTCCTGCTGGTACATCCCGTGGAACTTGAGGAGTTGCTGGTCCGGCGGGGCAATGCCGCCGGTGATGGCATCGCGCAGGCCCTGCGCAATGCCGCCGCGCAAGTAGTTGCTCGCGTCTTTGATGGTTTCGTTCTCGCTGCTGCCCGGGGCAGGCGGGTTGTTTTCTCGCATATCGAATGACCTCGACGGTCCCTCTCCTTCAGTAGACATCGCGCAGGTAGCGCTTGCTGGCTTGCAGGCCCTCGACGTAGTCGACGGCCGCCTCGTGGTCCTTGCCGCTTTCCTGGCCAACGATGGCGATCAGGGTGTCGTGCACGGCGGTCGCCATTTGCCCAGCCTCACCGCAGACGTAGAGGTAGGCCCCGTCTTGCAGCCAGGCATAGAGGTCGCGGGCGTTTTCCCGCATCCGATGTTGGACGTAGAGCTTGTCGGCCTGATCGCGCGAAAAGGCCAAGTCGAAGCGCGACAAGACCCCCGATCGGTACCAGCGTTGCCACTCGACCTGGTAGAGGAAGTCGGTGGCGAAGTGCTGGTCGCCGAAGAACAGCCAGTTGCGTCCGCGGCAGCCGCGGGTCGCGCGTTCCTCGACGAAGGCGCGGTAGGGCGCCACGCCGGTGCCCGGTCCGATCATGATGATGCGTGCCTCAGGATCTTCTGGCAGCCGGAAATAGGGATTGGGCGACGGGAACACGCGCAACGGCTCCTCCTCGCCCAGCCGCGCGCAGAGGTAGCCCGAGCACACGCCCGTGCGCGCGCGGCCGTGGCTGGTGTAGCGCGTGAGACCCACCAGCAGGTGGACCTCATCCTCGTGCGCGAGCAGGCTCGAGGCGATGGAGTAGAGCCGTGGTTGCAGCCGGCGCAACATGCCGACGAAGGTCTGCGGCGCCATCTCGTCCGGCGGGTTGCTCGCGACGACATCGATGATCTCGCGCCCGTAGACGTACCTCTGGAAATTCTCTTCTTCGCCCGGCGCCAGCATTTTGGCCAGCTCGGCGTGTCCCGTTGCATCGGCATAGGCCTGGACGAACGGTCGCGTGATGGTGGTGACTTCGTAGCGATCACCAAGCGCCTCCCCGAGGGACCGGTCCTGTCCATCCACCGTGACCCGTGCCGCCTCCGACAG
>JADGRD010000085.1 GCA_017881285.1 Pseudomonadota bacterium
CTCCGGGAATCAGTGCTACGCGTCGCATGCTACCTTCCCAGCAGGAGGGCCAGCACGATGGCCGCCGCCATGATGACGGCGAGGGCGGCGATGCGGGTCCACGCGCGAACCCTGGGCAACGCCGCGTCCTCCAGGCTGCTCGAGCCAGACCCCGATCCGGCCGGCACCATGAAGAGCTGGCGGGTCACCCGCGGCAACTCGCCGTCGAGCCGGGCGGCGATGCGCGCAAGGCGGCGTGCGATCTCGTCGAAGGTCGGGCGCGCGTTGCGATCCTTGACCATCATGGCGGCGACAGCCTCGGCCAGCTCGGGATCGGTGGCCGGCATCTCGGCGCGCACGTCGGGCACGGCCGCCGTGAGGTGCATGCGCATCACCTCGAGATACTCCTTCACCGACGGCCCCTGCGGCGCCCGGTAGGGCGGATGGCCCGTGAGGAGGTGGAAGAGCGTGCAGCCCAGCGAGTAGACGTCGGCGCGCTCGTCGAGCCCTTCGCCGCGCGCCTGCTCGGGCGCGATGTAGTCGGCCGTACCCACCACCATGCCGCGCGCGGTGAGGCTCTTGTCCGCGGCATTGGACTTGGCCAGGCCGAAATCGGCGACCTTGAGAACCCCGTGGCGCGAGATGCCGAGGTTGGCCGGCTTGACGTCGCGGTGGATGATGCCGGCGCGCGCCGCCTCGCCGAGGCCGGTGGCGGCCTGGGCGCCGACGGCGGCGACCACCGGGCTTGGAAGCGGGCCTCGCTCATCGAGCAACTTCTGGGTGTCGCCGCCTTCGAGCAGCTCCATGGCGTAGTACGGCCGCGGCGGCGTGCCGATCTGGCCGTCCTCGAACACCGGGATGAGGTTGGGGTGCGAGAGGCGGGCCAGCGCGCGCGCCTCTCGCAGGAAGCGCTCGGTGATGGTGGGGTTGTTGACCAGCTTGCTCGAGAGGACCTTGATGGCGGCGCGCCGGCCCAGGGAATCGTCGGTGGCCAGGTACACCTCACTCATCGCGCCGATGCCCAGGCGTCGTTCGATGCGGTAGCGGCCCACCTGGGAACCGGGCAAGAGGAAGGGCAGGGGTTCTTGCCCGCCCGTGCCGCGTGCCGTGCTGGGTCCGCCGTCCTTGGGCATGACTAGCGGGGCCCCTCCTCGTCCTCGGCCGCGTAGTTCTCGAACCTCGTGTACTCCTTGATGAACGTCATGTCGACTTCGCCGGTGGGACCGGCGCGGTTCTTTCCGATCTTGAGCAGGGCCTTGCCCCGGCCGGCCGCGTCGGAATTGTACATCTCGTCGCGATGGATGAAGAGAATGATGTCGGCATCTTGCTCGATGGCGCCCGACTCGCGCAAGTCCGACAGTTGCGGCGTCTTGTCCTCGCGCTTTTCGACGCTGCGGTTGAGCTGCGACACCGCGATGATGGGTAGGTGCAGCTCCTTGGACAGGGCCTTGAGGCCGCGCGAGATCTCGGCGATCTCGCGTTCGCGGGAATCGTCCCTGCGCCCGCCCAGGCCGCTCGCGAGCTGCAAGTAGTCGATGACCACCAGCCCGAGTGGCGGCGGGCCATCCTTCCGTGGGGGAAAGAAGTGCGGGTCGCTGCGGAAGCGGCGGGCCTTGGCCCGTAGCTCGAGGATGTTCACCGCGGGCGAGTCGTCGATGAGGATCGGCGCCTGCCGGATGCGATCGCCGGCCGGGTAGATCTTGTTCTTCCACTCGCTGTACTCGATGAGGCCGCGGCGCATGCGGTTCGAGTCGATCCTCGCCTCGCCGGCGAGCAGGCGCTCGATCAGCTCGTGCTTGGACATTTCCAGCGAGAAGACGAAGACCGGGATCTTGTGCGTGATGGCGGCGTGGCTGGCCACGTTGAGCGCCCACGAGGTCTTGCCCACGCCCGGCCGCGCGGCCACGACGATGAGGTTCTCGGGCTGGAAGCCGGCCGTGATCTGGTCCAGCTTGGTGAACCCGGTGGGCACGCCGGTGACCTCCTTGCGCTCCCCCGCGCGCGCGTCAATGGCGTCTAGCACCTCCTGGATGAGCTCGCCGATGGGGCGGGCGTTCTCGCGCCGGTTCTTCTGCGCGACCTGGAACACCATGCGCTCGGCCTCGTCGAGGAACTCCTCGTAGTCGCCGAATTCCCCGTAGGCGCGCGACTGGATCTCGGCGCACGCGGCGATGAGCCGGCGCAGGGTGGCCTTCTCCTGCACCAGGCGCGCGTAGTGGACGATGTTCTCGGCGGTGGGCACCGAGTTGGCCAGCTCGATGAGGTAGGCCTGGCCGTTCTCCAGCCGGGCGAGCGAGCCGCGGTTCTTGAGCTCGTCACCGAGGGAAACCACGTCGATGGGCGCTCGCCGATGGTCGAGCTGGAGCATGGCCTCGAAGATCTCGCGGTGGGCGGGCAAAAGGAAGTCGTCGGCCGTGATGACGGTCGCCATCTCGTCGAAGGCCGAGGGCTTGACCAGGACGCCACCGAGCGCGGAGCGTTCAGCGTCGATATTGTGCGGTGGCTGCCTCCCGGACGGGAGCGCGACGATCGGCGAAGTTTGCTCGGCCATGGGCCGAGAGTGTAGCTCGAATCGCAGCGCGGAGGGGACAGCGGTGGCAAGCGACGCGCGGCGATACCAGCGGGCTCAGAGCAGAGAGCGCAAAGAGAATGACGAAGGGCGCAGTGTCGAAAGCAATCCGACTCTGCGCCCTCCTAGGGCTCAGTGCCCTCCAGCGAACCGGAGCGGCTAGCCCTCTTTCTTGACCACCCACACCTTGATCTTGGCCGTGACGTCGTGGCCCAGCTTGACTGGGACCTCGGTCATGCCCAGTGCCTTGATGGGCTCGTCGAGGTGGATCTTCCTGGCGTCGATCTTGATGTTCTGCTCGGCGAGCGCCTCGGCGATGTCACGGTTGGTGACCGAGCCGTAGAGCTTGTCTTCCTCGCCGACGGCGCGCGCCAGCGAAACCGACACCTGCGACAGGCGCTCGGCCTCGGATTGCAGTTGCTTGGCCTGCTTGGCGACATGTGCGGCGATGACTCGCTGTTCGTGCTGCAAGCGCGCCTCGTCCTTCTCGGTGGCCGGCACGGCCAGGCCGTGCGGCAGAAGGTAGTTGCGGCCGTAGCCGGAGCGCACGCTCACGACCTCGCCGGCCTTGCCCAGGTTGTCCAGGTTTTCTCTCAGGATGAGCCGCATGGTGTATTCCTTTCCTGGCTACTTGCCCGTCACCGCGAAGGGCATGAGCGCGATCATGCGCGCGCGCGCGACGGCGCGGGCGATGGCACGCTGGTGCTTGGCGCAGTTGCCCGTCAACCGGCGCGGCACCAGCTTGCCACGATCGGTGATGAAGTACTTGAGCAGGCCGGCGTTCTTGTAGTCGATGACCAGGTTCTCGTCCGTGCAGAACTTGCATGCGCGGCGCCGCGAGGACTTCTTGCGCCCGGAATCCTGTTCGAGATCGGCATCTTTGTCTTCGGGTCGTGCCATGGCTTAGCCTCCTCTCCGGACAGGTTCGTCGACCTTGCCGAAAACTGCTTCTTCGAAATCGAAAGCCCCTTCTTCTTCCTCGTCGCCGAATGGGCGCGCGCCGGCCTGGCCGGTGGCGATGGCTTCCTCGTCAGGGCCGGGCACCGAGGCACTGGCGAAGGTCTCGTCGGTCACCGTGGTGGTCTTGGCCGCGGGATCGACGTTCTCGGCCGCCTTGATGCTGTAGTAGCGAATCACCGTGTCGGTGAGGTGCAGGTTGCGCTCGACCTCTTCCACCAGGCCCGCGCCGCCCAGGTAATCGAAGAAGACGTAGATCCCCTTGAGGTGTTTCTTGACCTCATAGGCCAGCTTGCGCCGGCCCCAGTTCTCGACCTTGAGCAAGCGGCCGCCGCCGGTCTCGATGACGTGGCGGATCTTGGCGTTGGCCTGCCCGATGGCCTCGTTGGTGGTGTCGGGCTTGAGGATGAAGATGGTTTCGTACTCGCGTGTTCTGCCGGGGATGTCCCGACACGATCCGATTCGTCTCTCTGCCATGATGTTCTCCCTTTGGGCCTGTGTCCCGCGGGTCTACCCGGGGGCAAGGAGTTGGTGGGGTGGGCCCCTAGGCCGGATCCCCGGTTTCGTCTTTCTTCCGTCGATTGAATCTGTTCATCGCCGCGACCAGGCCATCCTCAACGATGGCGCGGGTCGCGCCGGCCGCCTCTTCTAGCAGATCCGGCAGCGCGCGGCGCTCTTCCGGCGAAAAATCCGCCAGTACGTAGTCGGCCCCTTCCCAGGCCGGGGGCGGCCGGCTGATGCCGAAGCGCACGCGGCAGAACGACTCGGTGCCGAGCTCGGTCACAATCGACCGCAGGCCATTGTGCCCGCCCGTGCCGCCGGCCTCGGCCAGTTTGAGGCGGCCGAAGTCCAGGTCCATGTCGTCGTGCACGACCACCGTCTGGGCGGGCGGAATCTTCCAGAACGCCGCCGTCCGACGGATGGCGAAGCCGCTCGTATTCATGAAATCCATGGGCTTGCAGAAGATGACTTTCGTTCCCCCCAGCGCGGCCTCGGCGATTTCAGCGCCCAGGCGTCGGCGCGGCGTTCCCGCGCCCGACTGCCGCATGAGCTCGTCGACGACCATGAAGCCGGCGTTGTGCCGGTTGCCGGCGTACTGCCGGCCGGGATTGCCAAGCCCCACGACCAACCACATGCACGCGGTCCAGCGGGAGATCTACTTGCCTTTCTTCTCCTCCTTCTTGGGGGCCGCGCCAGGCGCGGCCTTGGCGGTAGCGGCGGGGGCGGCCCCAGGCGCGCCCTTGGCTCCGGCGGCGGGGGCGGCCCCAGGCGCGCCCGGTGCGGCGCCTGGTACGGCGCCCTCGGCGGGAACCGCGCCCTCGGCCGGGACTGCGGCGGTCTCCTCGACCTTCTCGATGTGCGGCGCGACGACGGAGGCGACCGATTCCTTGGGTTCGAGCGTGGTGCGCACGCCGGCCGGCAACTTGAGATCGCTGGCGTGGAGGGCGTCGCCGATTTCCAGCGCGGTCACGTCGAGCTCGATCTTGGTCGGGATGGCATCGGGTTTGGCCGAGATGGGCAGCGCGTGGTGGCTCAAGTGCAAGTTGCCGCCAGCGATCACGCCGAGGGGCGTACCGGTGAGGACCAGCGGCACGGTCACCTTCACCTCTTCGTCCATGCTCACGCGGATGAAGTCCACGTGCACCGGCTTGCGCGACATCGGATCGATCTGAACGTCGCGGATCATCGCCATGACGTCTTCGGGATTGGTCGCGTTCTTCACCTGGAGCGTGAATACGGTGTTGCGCTTGCGCTCCTTGTCGAGGGCGTGCACGAGTGCCACCGGATCGAGCACGAGCGAGAGCGGCGGGACCTTGTGCCCGTAGAGCACAGCCGGCAGTTTGCCGCCGGCGCGTGAACGGCGGGCCGGGTCCTTGCCCGATTGATTGCGAATCTCGACGGAAACTTTGGCGAAGTCCATGGGTCTATCCTTTACTACATGCCTTTGCTGCGTTCGGATCTCGATCAGATGAAGAGGGAGCTCAGCGAGTCCCCCTCGTGAATGCGTTTGACGGCCTCGCTGAGGAGACGGGCGACGGAAAGCACACGCACCTTCGGCGATGCCTTCACGTCGGGGCGGGGCGGGATGGAATCGGTGATGATGAGCTCCTTGATGGTGCTCTTGTGGATGCGCTCGAGAGCCGGGCCGGAGAGCAGCCCGTGCGTGATGCAGGCGTAGACCCCGCGCGCGCCCTTCTTGGTGAGTCCTTCGGCCGCGGCGCACAGCGTGCCCGCGGTGTCGACCATGTCGTCGATGACGATGGCGTCGCGGTCCTTCACGTCGCCGATGATGTTGACCACCTCGGCCACGTTGGCGGCAGGGCGGCGCTTATCGATGATGGCCAGGCTGGCGTCGAGGCGCTTCGAGTAGGCGCGCGCGCGCTCCACGCCGCCGGCGTCGGGCGAGACGATGACCGTGTCGCTGCCGAACTTGGTGCGCAGGTATTCCATCATCACCGGCATGGCGTAGATGTGGTCCACCGGGATGTCGAAGAAGCCCTGAATCTGGCCGGCGTGGAGGTCCATGGCCAGGATGCGGTGAACGCCCGCGGCGGTCAGGAGGTCCGCGGTCAGGCGTGCGGTAATCGGGGTGCGCGGCCGCGTTTTGCGATCCTGGCGGGCATAGCCGAAGTAGGGCATGACCGCGACAATGGGCTTGGCCGACGAGCGCTTGAGCGCGTCGATCATGATCAGAAGCTCCATCAGGTTGTCGTTGACCGGCGTGCAGGTGGGCTGGACCACGAAGCAGACCACGCCGCGCACGTTCTGGTCGATCTCGACGTAGATCTCGCCATCGGCGAAGCGCTCGACCTTGGCGCTACCGAGAGGCTGGCCCAGGTGCCCGCAGAGGGCACGGGCCAGGTCGGGATTGGCGTTCCCGCTGAATATGGCGAAATTCTTCTTCACGTGCATTTTCCTGCGTGACGGGAGGCGTGCCCCGTCAAGAGGGCGCGAATATTGCCACCCGACCCTACCCCTGTCAACGGATGACGCACCGCGCTTGTGTCACAGATTCGCCGTCAGCAAATAGAACTTGTTGTTGTTCTCGTTCACCACCTTGACGGACGGGCGGACGCTCTCGGGCAGGATGCCCTTCAGGCTGTCGAGGCGCGAGCGTTCGATGAGAAACCACATGCGCTTTCCCGGGTGCTTGGTGACGAATTCCTTGAGGTTCTCGGCGTTCTTGTCGCCCAGAAAAACCGTGCGCTCGCTCGCCGGGCCCTCGTAGATCTCGTTCTGCGTGTAGAAGTTTTCGCCCCGCCAGTACATCTGCCAGGCCAGCAGACGCTCTTCGTGCGAGCCGCGCTCGCGGTAGTACTGCGCGATGAGGGGTTTCTGCGACCAGTGCGCGGCCGCCTGCCGGATGTAGACGTCGAGCAGGAAGTAGGTGAAGGCCGCGGCGACGGCGAAGGTGGCGATGGCGGCCCAGGCCCGCACGCGCTGCCAGGCCAGTAAGGCGATGGCCGCGGTGAACAGCCCGGCGAAGATCCACAGCACGCGGGCGTAGTCCATGTCCGGCGGCCAGGGCCGGCCCTGCGGAGTGTTGATGTAGTCGTAGGAGAACAGCCACAGGAAGCGCTGCGCGCTCTTCTGCGCCGAGGTCAGGTCATAGGCGACCAGGGCCAGAAGCGGCGCCCCCGCGACCACCGCGAGGAGGGCCAGGCGGCCGCGCTTCTCCGTCAGCACGTCGTCGAGGAAACAGCCGAACGCGATGGCCAGGCCGGGCAGCGCGGGCAGGATGTAATGGTGGAACTTGGTCATCGAGAACGAGACCAGGGCGTAGCCCGAGACGAACCAGATGGCGCCGAACCACAGGATGTCGCGGCGCTTGTCCACGCCAGGCGTGGCCGCCGTGCGCGGCCCGAAGGCGCGCATCGCCACCCAGGCCAAGGCCGAGGGGGCGAGCGCGATCCACGGATAAAGGCCGTAGCCCAGCTCGCGCAGGAAGTATTCGAAGCTGCCGCGATCGCCGTGGCGGCCGGTCACCAACCGTCGCCAGTGGTTGTCCCCGTAGAGCTCGTTCCAGAAGGGAAAGCCGTGGCGGGCCAGCATGGCGTGGTGCCAGGGCACAGCCACGAGAGCGCAGGCCAGGATGGCGAGCGGCAGGCTGCGCAGCAGCTCGGCCCGGGCCAGGCGCCGCCAGTTCCAGGTAAAGAGTAGATAGGCCAAAAAGACGATGACCGGCAGGCCCAGCCCGGCCAGGCCCTTGGCCAGCATGGCCAGGCCGCACAGGATCGAGGCGATGTGCAGGTAGAACGGCGCCTTGTAGCGGGTGCGCGCGGTGAACCACAGGAAGAGGAAGAACCCGATGAAGTACGGCATCATCGACACCACGCCGGGCAAGGTGATGTGGCGCTTCCAGGGCAGGGGCAGCGTCCAGGTCAACTGGATCGAATTGACGACGAGTTGCGGCAGCACGGTCAGGGCGAGCAGCGCGACCGTCGTGTAGTAAATGGAATGGTGGGGCCACGAGAATCCGCGCCAGTGGCGGCGCGGCAGCTCGTCGTCCTTGTCGTCGAAGAGCGCGAGCGCGCACAGCCCGAGGCCGAGGGTCATCGGGCCGAGAAAGGCCATGTCGGTCATCGCCTGGCGCGCGACCAGGCTGAACATGGGGAAGGTGGCGAGTGCCAGCGCCGACAGCACGCCGGCGCGGCGGCTGACGAAACGCGAGACGGGCAGGTACACCCCGACCAGCGCGAGCAGGGCCATCAGGCAGAAGGGCAGGCGCAGGGCCCATTCCGGCCGCGACGACAGCGCGAACTCACCGGCCGCCAACCCGCCGCCGCCGATGCCGAAGACTTTCATCGACAGGGCCATCATCCAGAACGAGAGCACCGGCTTCGACCAGAACTGCTCGCCGTCGAGGGGTGATCCCGGCCAGTACAGGCTGATGAAGTCGTTTCGCCGCGCCATCTGGCGGCCGACCTCGCCGTAGTGGGTTTCCCACGGATCGAAGAGGCCGTAGCTGCCGGCGAAGGGCAAGTAGAGCAGGGCGCCGACGAGCAGGACGAGGAGAAGCACTTGCCGCTCGGTCAGACGGTCGAGGAACCCGGCGCGGGGTGGCGTCGGAGATGGGATTACGGGGCTGTCGTCAGTCGTGGAAGTCATGCGGGCAGGGATGGTTCGAGGTCCGGCATGCTATGCGCGGCGGCCCCGCCTGTGAAGTAGGAACGCAAGGCCGCCCAGCACGAGCGCGAGACCGAGGCCGGGCAGCCAGATCTGCAGAAGCTGCGGCTTCCAGTAGCGCTCGGTCGGCATGCCGATGTGGTGCCGCCGGGCGAAGTCGACCTGCGCGAGGAGAAAAGTCGCGGCGACCGCGAGCAGGGCCGCGGCGGCGAGAACGCGCGGTGCGCGAGGTGATGAGGGTGGGAGCACGATGGGCGGGCTTTCGAGGCGTTAGATGATACGGACGCGGCATGCCCGTCAAGGGCCCACTTCCCGCCTCGCCCCGCCTCCTCGCGGACGAGGGCGCGGCGAAGCCGCAGGGGTAGGGGCCACTTCCCGCCTCGCCCCGTCAGGGGAGAGGCCGGCACGCGGAGCGTGACGGGTGAGGGGTCCGCCCTGACGCGGCCAGGCCGGCGGATAGAGTGCGCCAGTAGCGTTGGCTGGACCGGGTCGTGGCCATGGATTTCTTGGACTGCCCTCATCTTTCCCTCGCGCCCTACTGGCATCTTGTGCGTCACCTACCCGAACAACCTGCATGTCTGCCTCGATACCTTCTCGATGAGAAGCGACGAGGGCCCTGCGGTTCTCTGGAACAGCAGCACCCGCGTCGTCACCCAGACCCTCGCGCCGACGTTCGCCGATTTCCTGCGGGATCAGCTAGAAGCCACGTCACCGTCCCGATGACGCGCTCCGCCTGTGGCGCCATGCATTCAGTGACTTCTCGTCGCTTGCGAATAGTAGTATCAGTGCGATACTATAGGTGCCGTGCCGAGAAAGCTGCGGGACCTGATCGCCGACCTCAAGCGCGCCGGATTCGTCCAGGAGCCGGCCCGCGGGAGCCAC
>JADGRD010000718.1 GCA_017881285.1 Pseudomonadota bacterium
GGACTGGGTATCCGTCCTCTCCGGCCCCATCGAGCGCGTGGTTGCGAATGCGGGACATGCCGCCGCGGTTCGCGGCGGGGAGGTCTGGCTCTTCCGGGATAACGGCAGTGTGGTGGGCCGCGTGGGAAAACGTGGGGAAGAAACCGTCCCGGCGAATCAACGAGCGTCCAAAATCGAAGCCGAGGAGATGTGGGATGTCCTCGGCGTTTCCGAGCTCGACCGTGACACCGACTGGGCCTTCGACCTGCTCGACGACGAGCGCACCCTCGCGCAACGGCGAAGCGCGCGGCCAGGTCACCTGCCGCCGCTCGTCTCGCATGCGGTGGCACCGGCCCTGGCCGCCACCGCAGATGGCCTCTGGATCGCGGGCGACGCCATGGTTCGCGTGAACGCAAACGGTGACGTGATTCGCGAGCGCGCGCGTTGGGGAACCGGAGGCGTTTTCGCAGTCTCGGCGGAGCGGCTCCTGGTGGCCAGGCCGGACGGGCTGGCGCTGCTCTCGCTGGACGGTGGCGAAGACCGCTTCGTGCCGCTGCCCACGCCCGCCGGCAAGGTGGCGCTGTCCGCGAGCGGCCGGCACTGGGCCTGGACCAGCACCACGGACATCCTCTGGGCGGGAGCTGGCACGCCCACGGAATCATTCGCGCCGGAGAGCGCGGTGGTCGATCTGGCCTACTGCGGAGAAACCCTGGTCGCCCTGCTCGCCGATGCCGTTTGGGCGGTCTCTCCCGGCGCCGCGCCCGCGTTGCGCAACCATGACCTGCACGCGCGCCGCTTGCTCTGTCCCGTAGGATGGTCCATGCCCTGGTTGGCCGTCGGTCAGGGGCTGTCGATCTCCTTCGACCAGGGCCGACAGTGGGAAACCCTCGCTACACCTCCCGACCCGGCCCTCGCGGACGTCGCGGCCACCGCCCATCACATCTGGCTGGCCACCTCCAAGGGGCTCTACTTCTCCTCAACGGGAGCCGGCCCTACGCCATTCCTCGCACCCGCGGCAACACCGTCCCCGAGGCGCGGACGTCGCAACGTCTCTTCCTGGCTGTCCTGGCTGCCCAAGGTATCGGTGCGCGCGTCCGCGGCCATCGCGCCTGCCGAACGTCAAGTGGAAGCCCTCGCGTTGGCTCAGTTCCCGCTCGACCCGAGCCGGATTCCCATCGTCGCCGCGGCGTACGACGCCCCCGCCGTCCCGGTCGCCGAACCCGTTCCGACCCGCCGCACCGAGCGCGCGGTGGACCTGCGCGACCCCGAGAAGGAATGCCTGGGCCTCGCGCGGCGCAAGGCTGTCGAACTGGCCATGACCGAGCCGGAGCGGGCCCAATCCTATGTCACACGCGCCGGCCGCGCCGCCTGGCTCCCCGAGCTCCGCGTGCTGGTGTCGCGCCGCTATGGCCGCAGCGAGTCACTGGATCTGAACAGCTCCTCGACGGCGCTCTCTTCCCCTCTTGGGATCGATACGGTAAATGACATACGATACGAGGCGCGAGCTACCTGGGATCTGGCGAAGCTGGTCTTCTCCGCCGAGGAGCTCGCGGCACAGAATCAAGCATTGCACATGGCCGAATTGAGGCGCGACATCGAGAACACCGTGAACCGGCTCTATTTCGAGCGGCGCCGCCTGGCGCTCGAGGTCGCGGGCGTGGAGGGCGGGGCCCGCCATCTGCGCACGAACGAGATCGAAGCCGAGCTCGACGCCCTCTCGGCCGGCGCCTTTGGCCCGTGCGTGGCAGGGAGAGCGGCGAAGGAATCGAAGGAATGAGATGACCGAGACGTCCGGAGAACTTCGCCGCTACCCGCGCGTCAACGTCGACGTTCAGGCCAACGTCCACACGGTCGACGGCCGCAAGTTGATCGCACGTACCCGCGATCTCTCACGTTCCGGAATCTGCATCATCACCACCGACGCCATTGCCTCGGGCGAGCAACTGCGCATCGACCTCGTGCTGCTCTTGGGCTCGGGTTCGTCATCCGAGCCGCTGCCCCTGCGCGCGCGCGTGGTTTGGTGCACGGCGATCGCCGGCGCGTTCCAGATCGGCGCCGTGTTCGATGGGCTCACGCCGAAGGAGTCCGCCTTTCTCGACATGTTCCTCCGCTACCTCGATGGCTCCATCCTGCCCGCGGGGGCGGAAATGGACATCATTGGCGACGACGAAGAGGACGCCGAGAAGAGCGGCGCCCCGGACATCTCGCCACCACCCGACGTCAAGGACGATCCGTTCAAGCCGTAGCTAGCGGACGCGCGCCAGAATCGCCGCCGCCACCCGCGCACCGTCGATGGCCGAACTGACGATTCCCCCGGCGTAGCCCGCGCCTTCGCCGGCCGGGTAGAGGCCGGCCAAGGTTGGCGATTGCAGGGTCGTCGGGTCGCGCACCATGCGCAGCGGTGCGCTCGTGCGGGTCTCGGCCGCGACCAGCACGGCATCCTCGTGCAAGAATCCACGCATCCGGCGCGAGATAGTTTCAAGTCCGGCGCGTAGCGCGGCCGTCACGCAGGCGGGAAAGATCTCGTCGAGCCGTCCCCCGACCACGCCCGGGTGATAGCTCACCTTGGGCAGCGACGTACTCGACTTCCGCGCGAGGAAGTCGGCCAGACGCTGCGCGGGCGCGCGAAAGGCTCCCCCGCCCATGGCATGGGCCGCGCGCTCGATCCCACGTTGAAACTCCACACCCGCCAGCGGCCCTAGCGAAAACTCGCCATAGTCTGCGGGCTGGACGGCGACCACCATCGCCGCGTTGGCGTGAGGCGAGTCGCGCCGGGAGAGGCTCATGCCATTCACCACCACGCCCTCCGGCTCCGTCGTGGCCGGCACGATGAATCCGCCCGGACACATGCAGAAGCTGTACACGCCCCGGCCGGCTCCCG
>JADGRD010000719.1 GCA_017881285.1 Pseudomonadota bacterium
ACCACGGCCCAGCGCCAGCAGTCTGAGCACCGTCCGTGCCTTGCGGCTGCCCAGCGCGGTGGGCTCCAGCCCGTCCACGCTGAACTCGCCGAGAACGCGCACCGACAAGGACTGCACGCCAACGATCCAACGCGCGACGGCGGCCCGCCGCCAGCCGGGCGGTTTTGCAGGCCGCTGCAAGGACGCTGCAAAGGCCATCGCCGACCATTGCCACCAGCGAGGTCAGTGCCTACGCAATTCGATCGAGAGAAGGAGCACGCCGTGAGCGAGAAGCGAGAGAAGGAGCACGCAGTGACCGAGAAGGCAGAGCAGAAGAGCTTCCACACCCCGGACGAGACCCGCAGCTTCGACTTCGGTGCGGTCGAGCTGCTGTCCATCGGCGGCAGCGAGATCGGCCGGCTCACCCTGCAGCCGGGCTGGCGATGGTCCTCCCACGTCAAGCCGTTGGCCGGCACCGAGCTGTGCGAGGCACCGCATTTCCAGTACCACGTCCAGGGCACCCTGCACATCCAGATGGCCGACGGCACCGAATTCGACGCCCGCCCAGGTGATGTCACCGCACTGCCGCACGGTCATGACGCCTGGGTGGTCGGCAGCGAACCCGTCGTCGTGGTGGATTGGTGGGGCGCCAGCAACTACGCGAAGACGCAATGAGGAGAACAGGTCCCGGCAGATCCCCGGTTGTTGCGGATCCCCGGTTGTTGCGGATCCCAGGTTGTTACTGCAGGGCCAATGCGGGTGTGCCCAGCAGCGCTCCGGTCAATCCCGTGTCCTCGGTCCCGCGGTAGAGGTAAACCTTGCCGTCGCGGAATCGCCACCAGTGGTGCAGATCCATGGCGCCACTGCGCCCGGTCTCCTTCGAGGTGATACCGAACCGAATCACGGCCATCACATCGGTCTCGTTCGCCCCGATCGCCAGCACCGTGAACTCGGTGACGTCGATTGCCCCGGCAAGGTCGGCGAAGAACTGGGCGACGTCCGCCTTGCCATGCCGGGCGCCGTACCAGGGAGCCAGCAGGCTGGATGCCTCTGACGCCCAATCGACGTCATCGGTGAGAACAGCCAGAATTGCTACCACGTCCGCCCGGGAGAATGCATCGTAGATCTTCTGAACGGTTTCGACGTTGTCGTTCATGGTTCGGCCTCGCCAGTGTGGCCAGTGTGGCCAGTGTGGCCATCGGGTGGTCGAAGTGTCATCGGGAAGTCGGTGGCCCCGCATCGCGGAAACTATGTAGTCGATTGACCAATTTCGTGGCGCACCGCCCAGGCGGTGGCCTCGGCGCGGTTGTGGACGCCCAACTTGCCGAAGACGTTGGCGACGTGACGTTCCACGGTGTGCACGCTGATCCCCAGACTCGCGGCGATGTCCTTGTTGGCCCGCCCATCGGCAAGAAGTCCCAGCACCAGCTGCTCGCGCAGGCTGAGCCGGTACGCGCGAAGCGATCCCTTCGTCTGTTCAACGGCGGGTGGTCCCCAGGGTCCGGCCATCCATCGCGCGTGCAGATCGTCGGCGACGGCCTGGTATTTTCGCGGCCGCGCGCTCGTCACCCACCAGGGTGGCCAGCCGGCCTAGATGCCAGGCCGCCGAACCCCAGCCGACCGGCACCCCCTGGATGAGGTTGCGCGTGGCGTACGGAGCCAATTTCGTCAGGATCGCCTGGGCGCGAGGTACGTCGCCGAGGGCGACTGCGGTGCAACCGAGAATGGCGAGGCTCGCCAGGAACAACGAATCTCTCCGGAAGAGGCCGAAGTCGTTGGCCACCAGTCGACGCAATCCCGTCAGAGCGGCGTTCCGGCGGCCGGTCTCGGCCAGCACGAGCAGCGCATCACACCGTAACGTCGGTAACCCCGGGAACTGCGCGACCAGCCGATTGAGCTGGGAATCCAGCTCCTGGAGTCGTCCGCACCGCCAGAACAGCGGGACCAATTGCGCGACCTGGTAGACGTCGGCGGCCGGCTGCCCCAACCGGCGGCCCAACGCACCCCCTTCCACGGCACAACGCTCCGTCTCGCCGTCGTCGCCGGAGAACCCGGCCAGCAGGCCGTTGAAGATCGTCACCCACCAGCGTCGCAGGGGATCGCGCGACGCGTCGGCGATTGCGGTCGCCGCGGCCAGCTCGACACGGACGCCGTCAATGTCGCCGGCCTGGAATCGATCGGGGATGAGCCACTGGTGACTCCGGAAGCGAAGATCGTCATCGCACAGTCGAGCGGCGATCTCGCTCGCCTCTTCGCCGATGGCGATGCGCTCCGCCAGATGGTCCGGGCCGCGCAGGGTGAATTGCCGAGCGATCAAGGCTGCGCCGAGAACACCGTCGTCGGCGACGAGCCGTCCACCCGCCACCGCGTCCTTGCTCCGGCGCTGTGCGTCATCCTTTCCGTCCGCGGTCCGGTACGCGGCGATCGCGCGCCGCGCCTGCAGTCTCACCCGGACGCCGTCGGTGACTCCGGGAGCGGCCAACGCGTCGTCCAGCATCCGGATCAATCCGGCATCTGCGGCCACCTCGGCGATCGTATCCCCGATGGCCAGGGCGGCTTCTGCCAGGAGCGCATCGTCAACGACGGCCTGGGCGTGCAGCGCGACACGCTCGAAACAGCGCCGAGCCGCGGCGATCTGACCGCACTTGAGCAGTGAGCGCCCGAGGCTCATCAGGGTTCCCTGCTGGTTGGGCGCCTCCTGCGGTAGTAGTTCGAGCGTTGCCTGCCACCACCGTGCCGCGTCCTCCCACGCCAACGAGCGGTCGGCGAGTTGTGCTGCGGTAGAGGTGAATTCCGCGGCCGCGCTGTCACCGATGATCATCCGTGCCTGGACTGCGTGATGCGCGAGATCGCTCGGCACGCCCCAGCCGGTGTCGCGCAA
>JADGRD010000720.1 GCA_017881285.1 Pseudomonadota bacterium
ATTTGAATGCGGGACTGCCGGGCGCGAATTGTCGAACCATCACGACCGAGCTTCAGCGGAACTTTGCAGACGCGGGCCCGGACAGCAATTTTTTCAAGAATGTTGCGGAAAACGTCATGACCTTCGAGCACGTCAGGATCGCGTTCGCGCACGACTTCGAGGGCGGACGGGGAGGCCACGCGCGAATCGGCGGGCTCCGTGCAGGCCACGAGATCGCCGACCACGATCCCGGCGATGCGCGCGAAGACAGAGGCGAGCTCGAGGTGGCAAAGCAGGCGATCGACGCGATAGGGCCGCTCGCCGACTTCTTCGAAGAAGAGGATGGCGCCGTCGAGGTCGGGCAAAAGCTGCGTGCCGAGCAGGCGCGAGAAGACCTCCAGGTTGCCGCCGAGAAGCGGGCCCGTGGCGCTGCCGGGCCGGAGCGTTGCGAGGCCATCGAGCAGCAGCCCCGGCTCGGGCGATTCCAGGAGCGAGAAGAGGGCCGCATGATCGCTCTCCGGCAACCGGCCGAGCTGGGTAACGACCGGACCGTGAATCGCAGCGACACCGGCCCGCGCGGCGGCCGCGAGCAACACAGTCCCGTCGGAGAACCCGACGATGGGCTTTCCGTGCTGGCGCAGCAGCTCGGGATCGATCCGGCTCGCGATGCGCAGCAGGCCGTGGCCGCCGCGGCCCATGAACACGGCGCGGGCTTCGGGATCGCGCCAGGCTTGGTGCAGGCTGGCCAGCCTGTGCTCGTCGGAGCCGGCCAGGAATCCCTCGGCGGCGAAGAGCGTGGCGGCATCGTGGCGCAAGTGATAGCGCGCGGAAAGGACCGCGGCGCCGGCGGCAAAGGCCGCAGGGAAGACCGGCCCCGACGGCGCCACCACGGCCACCACGTCGCCGGGCGCAAGGCGCGGAGGACGAATCGGCGCGCGCAAGACGCTCAAGTGCGCCGGTGCCGGCGCCGCTTCGTCTTGCGCCGTCCACTCGGGCCGGCGATGGGACGTGCAACCGGCATGTCCTTGGCCGCGGGCGCTTTGTCGGCCGCCGCCGACTTGCCATTCTCGTTCGAGGTTTCCTCGGAGGCTTCGGCCGGCGCACCGTTCGTCGCATCGCTCGCCGCCTCGGCCGGTGCCTCTTGGGTTACTTCGACGACGGCTGCCGCGGGCGCGGCTGCCGCAACCGTCACGGGAGGCGGCGTATCGGTGATGATGATATCCAGCTCATCGGACGCGGCCGGGTCGGTGGCCGGGGCAGCGGCCGCCGCGGGCTCGGTGACGGACTCGGTCGCCTTCGCCAGCGCGCCGGTGAGCGACGAGCCTACGGCGACCGGAACGGCTTCGGGAACGGCAGCGCTCTCGGGAGCAGCGACGGGGGGGGTCTTGGCGGACTCGGCCTGCATGAGCGCGAGGTCGACCTCGACGGTCGGGGTGGGCGTGCCCGGCTTCGCCACCGCCTTGGCCTGCACCGGGGCGGGCATGGGAATCCAGTCGGGCGATACCTCCTCGGCCTCGCCGATCAGACGCACCTTCATGCCCGCGATCGAAGGGTCGGCGGATTCGAGGGCGCGGAGAACGCGCGCCGGTGTCTCGCGCTCGCCCGAGCGCAGGCGCACGACCGTGCCCACGGGCATGGGATCCTTGCCGAGGAGGAAGAACGTGGAGTCTCCCTCGGCGTCGCGCAGCTCTTGCGCGCGGCCGATGATCACACCTGCGTAGCGGATTTCAAGTGGCGCTTGCATG
Organism: Pseudomonadota bacterium; assembly: GCA_017881285.1. Classification (GTDB taxonomy): domain Bacteria; phylum Myxococcota_A; class Polyangia; order Fen-1088; family Fen-1088; genus Fen-1118. The sequence goes on from JADGRD010000720.1 coordinate 1,725, forward strand.
AGATCCCGGATCTTACAGGCGCACTCCCGGCACTGGCAACCGTGTACCTCACCCGAGCTTCCCGCGCTTGTCGCATCAGGTCGTGGGCGTGGTTACCGCGGTCTCACTTCTCCTGGGGTGGCGTACGCCTGTCCGCCACGATCAGGTACCCTTGCCCGGCGTAGCACGGCCGCACCGGGCGCGGCTCTGCTCCCGCTTGCCGCAGCAGCGCGACCAGGCCGTCCTCGTGCCAGCGCTGCCGGGCGCGTGGCGCGCGGGCCAGAAGCGCGCTCTGGGCGACGAGCAGAAGGTTGAGCAGCCCGGCGAAGAGGAGCACGGGCAAGCCGAGCAGCGCGCGGGCCAGGGCCCAGCCCTTCTGGCCGCGCAAGTGCCGCCACACGATGACGTGGGCGCGAAAGGAAAAGCGCGGCGTGGTGTGCACCATGCGCCCGCCCGGGCGCAGCCCCGCCGTCATGTGCGCGAGGGTTCCCTGCGGATCCGGGAGCGTCCAGATCACGTTCACGCTCGCGAGGCGGTCGAAGCCGGCCGCGTCGGCGGCCAGGCTGCTGTCGATGTCGCGCTCGACGAAGGTGAAGGATGCTGGCCAGGCCCGCCGCGCCCGCGCCCGCGCCAACATCGACGAGGAGAGATCCACGCCCACGAGCTCGATGTCCGGGCACGCCTTGGCGAGCCGCTCGGCCAGCACGCCGGTGCCGCAGCCGGCGTCGAGCACGCGCATGCCCGGCGCCACCTCGAGCGCGGCCACCACCTGGTCGAGCATCTCCTGGTAGGGCAGAAGCCGGGTGACGGCGTCGTAGCAGAGCGCGTAGAGATTCCACAGTAGTTTGGGCATGAGACGCGCCGTTCGGCGCGACTCTACCACCGAGGGGCGGCCGGCGGCGGCCAGGTCACGACGTCATTGAAGTAACGCCAACAAGGGCGCTAGGCTATAGGGTCCAGATGGTCATGCGAACCTGCCCGCCCGCGCTATTGGCGGCCGCCCTCTTGCTGGGCGGCGGCTGCGGCGGAGCGCTCGATCCGATCACGGTCGGGTCGCTCTGTCCCGGGCAACCGGTGCGGGGGCCGAACCAGTACGTCGATGAGCCCGAAGTCCAGCTCATCGACGGCTTCGAATCCGGCGACAAGCACCTGCCGA
>JADGRD010000086.1 GCA_017881285.1 Pseudomonadota bacterium
CGGCAATGGGGAAACCACGGTCCACGCGCAGGAAACGCACGGCCGCGGGCCAAACGCTGGCGATCGGATAGGGGATGACTTGCTGGGTGCGCGCCCAGCAGAGCGCCGGGTAGGCGAGCAACGCGGCCGCGAGTCCGGCCAGGCCATACCGGCGCCAGTGGCGGAAAGATTCCATCACTCACCTCCTTGCTCGGCGGCGCGCTTGGAATCGATGACCAGCGAGCGCAGCGAGCCGGCCGCCTCTCCCGTGAAAAGCAGCGCGACGAAGCCGAGAACGACGTACCACACGAACTGAATGCCGTGCAGGGCGATGGCGTACGCACCGCCCGCCGAGGTGAGGACGGACTCGGGTAGGTACGCGGCGAGCGCGAGCAGGACGCCGGCGTGGAACTGGCCGACCAGCCCCGGAGCATTGGGCAGGGTGATGAGCACGCCGGTGAAAGCCATGGCCGCGAAGGCGCCACTTAGGGGAATAGGCAGATGCATGAGGCGCGCGAGTAACCACATGCCCAGTCCGTTCGCGCCCCAGTAGAGGGCGGTCTGCGCTAGAAACGGCAGCATGTCGCGCGGGTGGCGAAGGGCGCGGAAACCCTGGATGAGGGCGCGCAGCTTGTCGGCGAGCTTGTCGGCGAACTTAGGCGAGATCCGGCGGAGCAGGGTGACGGCGAGGGCGAGACGGATGGTGGCCTCGGGCCAGCGCAGAGCGCAGCCCAGGAAGGCCGTGAGCCCGAGGAAGCCGATCAACGCCAACCAGGCGGAGATCGCCAGCACCGGCCCGTAGGCATGGGCCCCGGGCGCGAACGAGAAGAGGTAGGTCGTGAAGAGGAGAATCGCGATGCACAGGCCGTCGACGATGCGCTCGACGGCCACTGTGCCCAGCACCTCGCTCATGCGCGATTGTCCCTGGCGGACCACATAGTACGGCCGGACGAACTCGCCGAGCCGGAAGGGCAGCGCCAGGATGGCCATGAAGCCGACCGTGGAGATGATCATCAACCGGCCGAAAGACAGCTTGACGCCGATGGGGCGCAGCAGGTACTTCCAGCGCCACGCGCGGAAGAGGTGCACCGGCGCGATCGACAGGGCGTAGAGCAGCAGGGCCGACAAGGGCAGGGTGCGCAGCACGCCCTCGGTCTGATGGAGGTCGATCTTGCGCAGGGCGAGGCCGATGCACACGGCGCCGACAGCCAGCGAGAGAAAGATTTTTGCGAAGAGTTTCACGGTGGCGGTGGAGGATGCCTGGTCAGGGCAACTCGCCCTCCAAAATACGTCGAGGATTCTCGGCGAGCAATCGGGTCACGGCGGCTGGCCCCATGCGCTTGCCGATCCAGGCGATACCGCCGGCCACGGCCGGGCTGGATTCGGGGCCGTGCATGTCGGAGGCCACGGCGTGGGCCAGCCCCTCCTCGACCAGCCGGCGCGCGGCCTTGGTCTCGGCTCGTTGTTGGCCGCCGGCGAGCGCCTCCAGATCCACGACCAGCGCGGCCTGCCGGCCCAGCGTCTCCGCGAATCCGGGTTCGCGCTGCACCGGGAGGTAGCGCTCGGGATGGGCCATCACCGGCAGGCAGCCACCAAGGCGGATCTCGAAGAGCGTCTCGTCGAGGTGCGGGGGCAAGAGCACCGGATTGACCTCGCAGAGGAAGGCGCGGCGCCCGTCGTAGCAGGGCACGGTGTGCTTGCGTAGGCGCTCAAGGAGAATCTCGTCCCAGTAGTTCTCGGCCCCGAGCCGCAGGCGCACGCCCGGAGAAACCTTGCCGGCCTCGCCGGCGAGCTCGCCGAGGGCGCGCGCGATGGCCTCCTCGGTGGGTATGAATAGCCCGTTGCGTTGATGCGGCGTGGCGCAGATCTCGCCGAACCCGAGCCCGGAAAGCTCGTGCAACATCTCCATGCTGGTCGCGAGATCGGGGGCTCCGTCGTCGAGCCCAGGCAAGATGTGGCAGTGGAGGTCGATGTATTGCGCCACGTGGCTCCGCCCGAAACCATAGCGGATATCGTCGGTGTTAGCCCCTTTTTCCGGAAGACACCCGGGACGGCGCCGCAACAAAAATCACTTCGGGTGACGATTGGGGCTTGCGCGAATAGGAATACCGATTGCAAATTCACTGTCCGAGGAGGAAAAGGACCCAATGAGCGACAGAGTTGCTCTTCCGAGCCTCAGTCTACCGAAGCAGAGGACCCACTGGTCGGTCTTCGTGGTCATCGCCGCGTCCGTGCTCTTCCTGATCATGTGCGGCGCGCTCTATCTTGTCCTGCAGCGTCAGCAGGCCCAGGAAGAGGCGTACGCGAAGCGGCAGTCGGATCGGGCGTTGGAGATCAAGGCGGAGACCGAGAAGGTCAAGGCCGAGACGGAACACGCCACGGCCGAAGCGAAGCGGAAGCAAGCGGAGACGGCCGCAGCCGCCGCGACCGCGGCGGCTCAGAAGAAGGCCGTCGCCTCCGCCGCCGAGGACGAAGCCACCAAGGCCGCGCGCAGGAAGAGTGTGAAGAAGGGTGGCGGCGGGAAGACGGCCAAGGGTGGAGCTCCGGCGGTTGCCCCGGGCGCGCCCCCCGCGGCCACGCCGGCCAAGCCGACGACCAAGGCTAGCAAAGACATCGACGACCTCTTGAAGAGCTTCAAGTAAGTCCACCCTCAAGCTCTTCGATTGCGCCGACGGCCGACGATCGATGAGGTCGAATCGGAAGGATGAACAGGGAGGAACAGAGGACCAGAGGGAGCAAGCGTTGGGTCCACGAGGCGGCGGAGCCCGGACCCAGGTGACGGTGGACCTCGATGCCAGCCGCGATGATCTGTCCGAGCCCATTCTGCCTCTGTTTCTCTGCTCCTCCCTGTTCCATCTCCGGATCTTCGGCGAACAGGCCCGCGCCGAGCAAAGCTCGCCGCTCGCCACGCGGTCGAACGGCCGCGCGAGGGAAGGGGATTACCCCTCCGCAAGTCGGATCAGTGCGCTTCGGGAGTGGCGCTGGCGCGGCGGTCCGGCCCCTCGAACACGGTTTGCGTCGCGCGGCGGTTGGTGCGGCGGCCGTGCGTGCGCAGGCGGGCGCCGCGCAGAATGTCCGCGATGAACTCGGGGTATTCGCAGCCGGTCTGCCGGGCGATGAGGGGCAGGGGGCTCGTAGGCAAAAGCAGGGGCGAGGCGTCGATATCGACGATGGTTTCGTTCAGCCGCTCGCTCACCAGCATCTCGACACAGGCTGGGCCTTCGCACCCGAGGGCATCGTAGGCCCGCGTGGCCAGGCGCAACACCGAATCATGCCGCTCGCGGGAGAGACGAATGGGCGTGCAGACCTCCTGGCCGCGCGCCCCCACCGAGCGCAGCCCCGCCCACGAACCGGAACGCGGCACCTCGACCATGCCCAGGGCGCAGCCGTCGAGAATTCCCACGGTCACGGGCCGGCCTTGCACGAATCTCTCTACTAGCGCGTAGTCCTCCAGGCGAAACACGTCTTCCAGGGCGCCTTCCAGCTCCATCTCGTCGCGGGCCAGGGTACCGCCCCAGAGCAGGGACGCACTCACCGGTCGGACCACGGTGGGGAAGCCGAAAGAGCCATGCGCGTCGGTCACGGTCCCCTCGTGGTCGCTGCGCAAGACGTAGCCTGGGGCGACCGGCAGGTTGAAGAGGCGGAGAACATCTTTCGCCTTGGCGCGATTGCCGGCCAGGCCACAGGCGAGCACGGAGGAACCCGTGTAAGGGATGCCGTGCAGCTCGAGAAAGCCCTGTAGGCAGCCATCGGCGCTGTAGCGTCCGCGCACGGCCAGAAAGGCGACGTCGATCTTGGTCTGGCGCACAGCCACGTCGATGTCCCGGTCCACGAACATGGGGCAGGTTTCGTGGCCCATCTGGCGGAGGGCAGCGGTGACGGCTTCACCGGCGCGAATCGAGGCGTCGCGCTCGACGGACAGGCCGCCCAGGAGAACACCGATCTTGCGGCTGGAGCTCATGCATCACGGGTACCCCTCCTCCGGGCCAGCGTCAAAAAAACGCATGAAATCCGCGCCGCCGCCGACAGGCGCCCCACGCCCGCACGGTTTGTGGTAAAGAAACAACCTCTATGACATTCCTCGAAGCGGCGCTGGAGATCCTGAAGCGCGAGCGGAAGCCCTTGCACTACAAGGAGCTGACCGAAAAAGCCATGGAGCGCAAGCTCCTGACCTTCGTGGGGCGAACCCCGGAGGTCACCATGCAAACCCAGCTTACCAGCGCGGTGAAGAAAGCCCCCGGCGCGCCCTTTGTACGGGTCAAGCCGGGGGTGTTCGGACTTCTGCGCTATCCCGAGGCCGCGCCCGAGCCGGAAAAGCCAGCGGCGAAGCCCGTGGGGGCGCCCGCGGCCGAGGACAAGCCCGCGGAAGCCGGGGAAGGTCGGGGCCGCCGCCGACGCCGGGGTGGCCGGGGCCGCCGCAGGGGTGGCCGCGGTGGCGAGCCGCTTTCGGCCGAGAGCCCGAGCAATAGCGAAAAGGAAGCGCACCTCGAACCGCGGGATGGAGGCGGTGAGCAGGCGCCGGGCCTGGACGATGCCGAGGAGCCGAACATCGGCTCGCTGTCCGCGGAGGCGCGGGCCGCGGCCCTGGCCGAGACCGGCGTCCTCGAAGGTGACAGCGAAGATGAAGAAGGTGCTCTCGACGGTGGCGGGGCCGAGGAAGGCGCGGGCGCGGACGAGGAGATGGAGGAGACCGGGGCGGAGGAAAGCGGCCTTCCCGCCAAACTCGCCGGGGAACAACCGGCGCGAGCGTCGGATGACAAGGCAGGGCTGTCCGGGGAAGGTGAATCGACGCCCGCGCCCATCCCCGCAAGCGAGCCCACGCCCGCTCCGGCGAGCACCGGGGCAGGGGCCCCTGCGGCAGGTGGTGCCGCCGAGAGTGGCGGGGCTGGCGGACGCAAGGTCATGTCGCCGATGGACGCCGCCATCGAAATCCTCCGGGGACAGTCTCCGGGGCGCGGCGTGCATGTCCGTCAAATTGCTGACAGTGCGGTTCGCCGGCGCCTCATCCACGGCGAGCCTAACGAGGCCTGGCGCGTGCTGCGGGCCGCGCTTGCCTCCGAGTCCAAAGAGCGGTTGCGCGCCGGGGTCAGGCCGCGCATCCGTTCCGCTGGGAGCGGCCTTTACGCCCTGTCGCGCCGAGTGCCCGACGCCGATTTGGAGAAGGCCGAGTACGTCTTCGGTGAGGCGCGCCGGGCCTTGCGCGAGCGGACGCTGGCCGCGCTCGAACAGCGGCTGGGCGAATTGGCCCCGTCCTCGTTCGAGGCCATCGCTCGCGTCCTGCTGCAGCGGGAAGGGTTCGGTCCCGCCACCTTCGTCAAGCGCGTCGAGGGCACGATCTATGTCGAGGCCCTGCGTGGCCGCGGCTTCCGTCCTTCGCGCACGCTCATCGCCCTGCGGCCCGGGATGACCGCCGCGGGCCGTCGCGCGATCGGCGAGTTGCGGGCCGGAATCCGCGCGCGCAGCCAAGACGAAGGCATCCTGCTCCTCGCCGGCCGTCTTTCCGACGAGGCGGTCGCCGAGTGGAAACAATCCGGGCAGCCCATCGAAGTCGTGGACGGGCCGGCCATGGCCGAGACCTGCGTGCGCCACGGTATCGGCGTGCTCAGCGCCAGCGTGAGCGTGGATCTCGTCGACGCGGACTTCTTCGCCGAGCTTTCCGAGGGGTAGCCTGCCCGGGGCAGCCTTGAGCGGCGACACGGTCACCCCGAGATTCGCCGAGTGGGCCTGGCTGGGCAGGGTGCCTTTCCCCCAGGCTCTCCGTCTGCAGGAGCGCCTCCGCGCCGAGGTGGCCGCGGGCGGCGCGCCTGAAACCCTACTCCTGCTCGAACACGAGCGGGTCATCACGCTGGGCCGGCATGCCCAGCCCGCCAACGTGCTCGCCTCACGGGAGCAACTGGCGAAGGACGGCATCTCGGTCGTGCCCACCTCGCGCGGCGGCGACGTCACCTTTCACGGTCCCGGCCAACTGGTTGGCTATCCGGTGTTTCGCTTGCCGGGTGGCATCAAGGCGCATGTCACCGCGATGGCGGACGGCATCGTCGCCGCGCTGGCAGAGCTGGACATCGCGGCCGAGTGGCGCGCGTCGCGGCCTGGGATCTGGGTGGGCAGCGACAAGATCTGCGCGGTGGGCGTCCACGTTCGCCGGCGTGTCGCCATGCACGGCTTCGCGCTCAACGCCAGCGTCGACCTCGCCGGCTTTCGCGACATCGTTCCGTGCGGTCTCGCGAACGCGGGCGTGACCTCCATCGCAAGACTGCGCGGCTCGGCGCCCGAGTTGGCGGACTTGGCGGCGCGGGTGGCGCGTGCCTTCGCGCGATCGTTCGGAATCGGCATGGTGAAAATTCCTGCGGCGTCTTCACGATTGCAAATCGCAAACGGGGAATCGTAAGATAGAATCAACATCGTGAAGGTACGGAGCAGGCCGCGCATCGTAGTCATCTACAATCGCGACTTCGAGGGAGCCGAAGCCGACCCCGAGAACAAGGCGCGTGCGGACGTCAAGGACGTCGCGCGAGACATCCTGCGCATCCTCGGCACGAGCGGTTGTGAAACCAGCGAGGTCGGCATCACCAACGACATTGCCGCGGCCATGTCGGCCATCATCGCGCTCAAGCCAAACGCGGTGTTCAACCTGTGCGAGTCGATCCACGGCGACAATCGCTACGAATCGCTCATGCCGCTGCTCATGGATCTGGCGGGCATCGCCTACACCGGATCGTGTCCGTTCGGGCTGTCGCTGGCCCTGCGCAAGGAGAAGGTCAAGGACATCCTGCGGGGCGCCGGTGTTCCCGTGCCACGCGGGGGGATGGTGAGCTCGGCCGAGGAGTGCGCGCGGCTGGGGTTTTCGTTCCCCGTGATCGTCAAGCCGGCGCGCGAGGATGCCTCGGTCGGGATCTGCAGCGACTCGGTGGTGCAGAGCCAGCCGGCGCTGGAACAGAGGGTCGCCCTCGTTCTCGATCGCTACCGGCAGCCGGCCCTGGTCGAGGAATTCATCGAGGGCCGCGAGATCTACGTCTCGATTCTGGAAAGGGTGGGGCAAGAACCGCAGGTTTTCCCGTTCTTCGAGATCGATTTTTCCGACATGCCGGCCGAGCTGCCCAAGATCGTGTCGTTCGAGGGCAAGTGGGTCGAGCATTCCGTGGAGTACAAGGGCACGCGGCCGGTGCGCTGCGAGGGCCTCGCTCCCGAATTGCGCGCCACCGTCGCCGGGACAGCGCTCGACGCCTTCCGGGCCGCCGGTCTGCGCGATTACGGGCGCATGGACATCCGCCTGTCCAAGGACGGCATCCCCTACGTCATCGACGTGAACCCCAACTGCGATCTGTCGGACCTCGCCGGCGGTTATTCGAAAGCGGCGAAGGCCGCCGGTCTCTCCTACAAGGAGCTGATTCTTCGCATCGTCGAATTGGCGCTGTCGCGGCAGTCCGGCGTGATCACGATTGCCAAGGCGGCCTCCCCGTCCGATGCCGCCGGACGCGAGGAGGCGGGCGTGGTGGCGGAGGCGCGCCCCAAGGGCCGCGCCCCCGCGCCGCGTGGGGGCGCCTGTTCGGCCTGAGTAACGGGCCACCCGTCCGCGGATCCATGATGCGTCAGGGCCAGTTCTTGCGCTGTCTGGCCGCGCTCGCGGCCCTGTCATCCGCGCTGCCGACCGCGTGCAAGAAGGGCCGACCGTCGGAGAGTCCCGAAGCGCCGCCCGCTCTCGGGCCGGTGTCGGTCAAGCCCATCCCCCCGGTTGACTTTCGCGGCCAAGAAGTCCACATCGACGAGGGGCAACTCGCGGCGAAAGTGAAGAGCGTCCTCGCCCAGGCCGCGGTCTTCGCCGAGGCCCAGCCCAAGCGGGCTACGGTGGCCGTGGCCCTGGAGGCGCAGCCATTCGCCGAGGGCAACGCCGAAGCTCTCGAGATGGGCGTGAAGTTGCGGCTGCGCATGACCATTCGACCCGAAGGGACGGCGCTGGCGAGATTCTCCGAAGACGTCGCGGCGATGGGGCAGGCTCCGCTGGACACGCATGATGTGGGCGAAGCCAAGGCGGCCTTTCAGCGATTGGCCGAGCGAACCGCCGAGGATCTCGTGCAAGCCTACGTCGCTCGCCTGAAGCTCTGGTCGGGCGACGCCAAGGCGGTCGCCACCGCCCTGGGGGCCTCCGACAGCGACCTGCGTGTGGAGGCGTTGCGCATCGTCAGCGCGCGCAAGCTGCGCGAGCAGGTTCCCGTGGTCATCCGCCTGTTGGCCGACGAGGACGAAGGCGTGCGCGACGCGGCGCTGGGGACGCTGGTTGCGCTACGCGAGCGGGGGGCGGTGAAGGCCCTGGCCGAATCCCGTCCGATGCGGGACACACGCGAGATGCGCAAGGTTCTGGACGCCATCGCGACGCTCGGTGGGTCCGAGGCCCAGGACTACCTTGCCTTCGTGGCCGAAACCCACGATGACGAGGAGATACGCGCCATGGCAAAGGCGGCGCTGGAACGACTCGGAAGACGTGGCGCCACGGGCGAGAAGGGCGAGCTGCGCAACGGTTTGCGGCCAACTAAATAGGCTTGTTGCTAATTCAGTAATAAAATCGTACAATCATCCTGTTGGCAACGGTCAATCAAGTTGGCACAAGTGGGCGTGACGGGAGGCGACAGCAGATATTCGCCGCGCGCTATCGCGTGCTTGGTGGGTTGTCCGCGGGGGCGCAGGGCGAGGTCTTCCTCGTCGAGGACACGACGCAAGGGAGCCGGTGCGCTCTGAAGTTGTTGCCCGCGCAGGCCTCGGCCACGCACTTGCGTGGCGAGTTCGCGCGACTGACCGAGCTCGCGCATCCGAACATCGTGCGGGTGCTTGATGCCGGCGTTCTGGGCAGCGGTCAGGCGGCCGGGCGCGCGTTTCTTGTCACCGAGTACCTGGCCGGACCGACCTTGGCCGAGTCGCTGCCCTCCGATTCACCCGTGGCGCGCTTCACGCAGTTCTCGCACGCGGCGGAGGCGCTGGCGGATGCCCTGGCCTACTTACATGGACGAGGCATCCTGCACGGCGACCTCAGCCCGGCGAACGTTCGTTGCGATGCAGCTGGCCGCCCCATCCTCATCGACTTCGGCCTTGCCGAGCAAGGCCCGCCAGCCACGCTTTCCGGGCAGCAAGGGGTCACGGGCACCCTCGGGTTCATCGCGCCCGAGGCCCTGCTCGGCGAGAGAAGCCCGGCCGGCGACCTCTTTGCCTTGGGTGCGACGCTCTACGATGCGTGGGCGGGAGCGCCGCCCTTCGGGCTCGGCATCGAAGCGGCCCGGCGGGCCTGGCAAGGGCCGCCGCCCCCGCCATCCGCTCTTCATCCCGGGTTGCCGCCGGCTTGGGACCATCTCCTGCTTCGCCTGCTGGCCGCCGCGGTGGAGGATCGCCCGAGCAGCGCGCGCGAGGCATTGCAGGACATCCGGCGCATGCTGCCGGACCGCTCGGTTGACGTGGCGACGGATCTCGCTGCCCCGTTTCCGGCCGGGGATCCGTTCGCGGGCGTCCTGGTGGGGCGATCGGAGGAAGAG
>JADGRD010000721.1 GCA_017881285.1 Pseudomonadota bacterium
TGTACGTCCTTCGCCCTCTCTTCGCTGATTCTGTACGTGTCCTACGCTCGGCACGCCGACCATGGCGGCCCCCGCGATTGGAAACGATACGGAGCCGCGCTGCTCATGTACACGTGCGCGCTGCTCTCCAAACCGACCGCCCTGCCCCTGGTAGCGCTGCTGCCGGTCCTGGACTACTGGCCACTCAAGCGGCTCAACCGAAGCACGTTGTTGGAGAAGGTGCCGTTCTTGCTGGTTTGTGCCGTGTCTGCCGCCGTGACGGTCATTTCCCAAGCACACTCAGGGGACGACGGTGGCGTGCAAGTGATGAGACCAGCGTATTTGCCGTTGGTCGTGGCCTACGAAATTGTCTTTTATCTCGGCAAGGTAGTCTATCCAGCGGGCCTCGTGTCGGATTATCCGGGTCCCCAGCCGATTGAACTGACCAATCCCCAAGTGCTAGGCAGCGCCCTGGTTACGGCAGGGATCCTGGCGGCGATCGCTTTGTCCCTGCGGCGTACGCGCGCGTGGGCGGTGGGCGGGCTGGTCTTCTTGATCGCCATCCTTCCGACGCTGGGTATTATCCGCTTCACGTCGTCGATAGCCGCGAATCGGTCCATGTATTTGCCTATGGTGGGAATGCTGTTGCCGCTTCACTGGGAGCTGAATCGCTTGTGGGGTAGCGGTATCGGCAGGTTGAAGAAGTTTGGCGTGCGAGCCATCGTGGCGGGTCTGGCCGCGACCTTGGCGATAGGCAGTGCCTTCGCCACGCGACGCTACGAATCGCATTGGCACGACACCTTGACGCTCTTGCGATACTATCTGACCCAGCAGCCGAACGATGTTAAGCTGCACACCCGACTAGGGAACGAATGGATCCAGCGCGGCGACTACCCATCGGCGATCGCCGAGTTTAGAGAAGCCTTGCGCTTCAATTCGAGCTGGGCGGAGAATTGGCTCAACCTGGGGCGGGCTACGTTCACCATCGGGGATTACGCAGAGGCAAAGCAAGCGTTTGCGACGGCCCTGCGGCACACGCCGAACGACTGGCGGGCGCACATGCTGATGGGCACGACTCTGACGCGACAGAAGGACTTGGAGGGCGCACTCGTGGAATTCCGGACCGCCGCCCGGCTCGCTCCGACGATGGCAGTGGCTCACTACAACGTCGCGGACACGCTCGCTCAGCAGGGCAAGTCGCAGGAGGCAGCTGACGAGTATCACCAAACCTTGCGACTCGATCCACGGTTCGAAGGCGCACGACGGGCGCTCGATGCCATGGCAGACAAGAAGCCGTGACCGCTCGGGGACCAGCCAGCGGGCGTCGGTTCGGAACTCCGGTTCCCCGCTAGTCTTCCAGTCCCATGCATCATCGTGCGCAGGTGGATATCACGGGATGAAAAATGGTAAAGCCAGGACCATGATTTCCATCCTCTGCCGCTACGGCGAGCTGTTCCTCAAGGGCGGCAACCGCGGCTTCTTCCTGCGCGCCATGGCCGACAACGTGCGGCGGGCGGTGCGCGACCTGCCCGACGCCAAGGTTTCCACACCCTACGGCCGCATCCTGGTCCGCGTGCCCGACGCGATCCGCGAGGACGCGTGCGCGCGCGTGGAACGCGTCTTCGGCCTGGTTTCGGTCTCGGCCGGCGCCGAGGCCGCACCTAGCATCGAGGCCATCACCGCCACCGCGGTCAGCGAGGCGCAGACGGCCATCGCGCGCAATCCCGAGCTCGGACGCAGCTTCAAGGTGGAAACGCGCCGCTCCAACAAGCACTTCCCCATGCGCTCGCACGACATCGACTGCCACGTGGGTGGCGCGGTCATCGACGCCCTCGGCCTGCGCGTGGATGTGCACCAGCCCAGCCTGCGCATCGGCATCGAGGTGCACTCGAGCGCGGTCTACGTCTTCGCCGAGATCCGCCCCGCGCCTGGTGGCCTGCCCGTCGGCGTGTCCGGGCGCGGGCTGCTCTTGCTCTCGGGCGGCATCGACTCGCCGGTGGCGGGCTGGCTCGCGGCCAAGCGCGGCCTGGCCCTCGAAGCCCTGACCTTCCATTCCCCGCCGTTCACCGGCGAGCGCGCCAAGGACAAGGTGGTGTCGCTGCTGCGCATCCTCTCGCGCTGGCAGGTCGCCACGACCTTGCACGTGGCGCACTTCACGGAGACGCAGCAGCGCCTGCGCGAGGCCGGCCCCGCCGAGTTGGCCGTGGTCCTCTACCGCCGCATGATGATCCGCGTGGCCGACATCCTGTGCGAGCGCGCGCGCTGCCAAGCCATCGTGACCGGCGAGAACCTGGGCCAGGTCGCCAGTCAGACCCTGGTCAACATGGCCAACATCGAACAGGCCGCCCGGCGCATCGTGTTGCGGCCGCTTCTGACTTACGACAAGATGGAAACCGTCGCGCTGGCGCGACAGATCGGGACCTACGACACCTCGTCGTTGCCCTACGAGGATTGCTGCTCGCTTTTCGTCCCGGCGCACCCCGCCACGGCGGCCAGGTTGGCCGACATCGAGGCAGTCGAAGCGAAGCTAGACGTGGCCAAGGAAGCTGCGGAGATTGCCGCGGGGTGCGAGCGCATCGTGGTGTAAGCCGGCTTCCCTGCCGCCGCACGGCATGGCGAACCGCCCAGGCTGCCAGAATCGTCGCGTGGGACCTCGCGGGGGCTCCAATCCACCCGGGAGTCTGCCGAAGAAGATACTATTGGAGATACTCGATGGCAGGGGCGCAACGAGAGGTGACACGACCACGACCCGCGGGGGCAGATGCGGCTTCCGCCAATCTGCGCGTGGGATCTGCCGCATTCTTGCCCTGGGCGCTCCTGGCGCGCGGATCCCTGCGGGTGGGGAACGACCGCCTGGGCGTGTTCGGCGTGGTC
>JADGRD010000722.1 GCA_017881285.1 Pseudomonadota bacterium
GTAGTCAGCGTCTTCCGTCCCTCCAGATGGTTCCAGGATCTTGACCTCGAAAGGTGGGAATCCCACTGGCCAGGCTGATCCCCGCGCCGGTGACACCAGGAGCTTCCCCGACGCGTGGGCCTCAAATAGGCCGGAGATGGCGTCGAGATTGCCAGTCATGGCTTGTTCGGTTTGGCTACGCTCCGGTTCCTGGCTCTGGCGAAAGCCGGCGCCGCAGGGCGTCCCGCTTGGCCTCGACCATCGCCTTGATCGTCCAGGGCGCACTGCCTTCCAGGCGGTTGTTGATGAAGAGGTAGGTCCTGCGCATGGGCGCCTCCGTGCCTTCGGCGATCAGCTCGGCCGCGGCGGCTCGGGCGTCGCCGTCCACCTTCTTGATGCTGTCGAATGGCTCGAAGTCCTGGATGGTGCGCTCGTAGGTCTTGCCCGGCGTGAGCAGGAACCGCGCGGCGACCAGCGCCGGATTGGTGCGACTGCCAGGGATGGCAAGCTGCGCGGACACGGCCGGCATGTCGGTCCACGAGTTGAAGACGTGAGCGACCTCGTGCCGGGCCAGGCAGTCGAGATATTCCTGCCCGAGCCAGATGTCGTTTCGCATCTCGATGCCGTAGGGCCAGCCCCTGGGCAGCTTCGACAAGAAAGCATCCAGGTCGGCGATGAAGTTGCGAAGGTCCTGGTAGTCGGCTCGATGGAAGCGCGAGAGCTCGAACATCAAGATGCCGACGTGGGATCGGATCGCCTCGCACGGCTCAAGGAATCGGCTGACGAAAACCTCCGCGTTCAGGAAGTTCTCGTTCACGGTGCCCTTGCGCGCACCGAACCGAGGCAGGTTCGGGAACCTCTTCACCGTGATCGAGTCCGTCACCTTGAAGCCGAACTTGAAGTCCGCCGGTACCTGCGCAGCCAGACCTTCGAGGGACTCGCGACTCGGGAAGGTGTAGTACGCGGCGTCCAGGCACACGGTCTTGAAAACCTCGGCGTACTCGGCAAGGCAGGCCTGCTCGAACCGCGACTTGGCGAACTTCCCGCGGTACTGGTATCGAGATTCGTCGTACACCGTCCCCACCCAGCCGGGGTACTTCCACGAGGATGTGCCGACGAAGACGCCGCGGTCCGCGAGACCGGCGAGCCGCTCGCGCAACTGGACCTTGTCGAATGGTGTCGATTCCACGGGCGTCGTCTAAAGTGGCCTCTCGCCCCGAGCGAGATGGCGACGCTAACCTTGACGTCAAGGTGTCGAGGAGACTTTGGAGGTGTACCAGCGGAAAACTCGGGGCGCGCGAACCGCTACGGGCATGGCCCGCAGGTCAGGGTGCCGTCGCAGTTGGCGATGTCTCCTTCGCAGCCCTTCCAGTTTTCGTAGGACGTGCTGGAGGTCTTGCCGTTCTTCTTCTTGCACGAGGCGCTGGTAATGCGGGTACTGTTCCAGTAGATGTTCGAGCATGAGCTCTTGAAACTGTGCTTGATGGTGCAGCGGAGAGTTTGCTTGTCGTTCCAGATTGAGCCATCGACGCAAAGCCCGTAGAAAATGGAAGTTCCCTTGAACGCGCCCTTGTAGCTGCATTGGCAGATCAGCTCGCCATCGTTGTCCAGGCAATCCTTACAGGATTTGGTGTAGCTGCCCGACGGATCGGCGAGGGCCCGCAAGCTCCACAGACCCAGCGCCAGTGTCAGCGACGCAGCGACGAGAAGTATGCGAGTGCTCCGGACGGTCCTGCGATTTGCCATGTTCCCCTCCTTGGTTGAGGCCCAATCATACACCTCATCCTGTCCAGGAAGGGTGACGGTGGACTTCGATGCCAGCCGCGCAGATCCGTCCGGTAAGCCCATTCTGTCTCTGTTTCTCTGTTCCTCTCTGTTCCATCTCCGGCCCGAGCTGACAGGACCCGCCACGCCGGCGCTGGCGGGGCCGCCTAGCGCACGCGGCGTTCTAGGGCGATGCCCAGGCGCTCCATGCGCCGGTAGAGGGCCTGACGAGAGAGGCCCATCTCGGCCGCGGCCCGCGAGACCACGCCGCGGGCGCGAACCAGCGCCTCTTCGATGGTGGTGCGCTCGGTGCTGTCGGCGCCGGAAAGCGGCGGGGCCGGGGCGGGCGGTTGGGCCGGACAGGCAGGGGTCGGGGCTCCGGCGCGTGCGGGTGCGCCGCGACCGGTTTCGCTGTCGACGATGGGCAAAGCGAGCGCCTCGGCCGTGATGGTCGGGCCGGGCTCGACCAGGACCGCGCGCTGGATGCGGTTCTGCAGCTCGCGGACGTTGCCCGGCCACTCGTAGCTCGCGAGCGCCGCCAGGGCGGCTTCGGAAAAATGCAGCTCGCCTTTCTTCTCCTTGGCCGTCCAGTCAGCGAGGAAATGCTCGGCCAGCGGACGGATGTCGTCGGGGCGATCGGCGAGGGCTGGCACGTGCAGCTCGATGACGTTCAGGCGGAAGAACAAATCCTCGCGAAAGCCGCCCTCGGCGATGGCCTTGGGCAAATCCGTGTTGGTCGCGCTGACGATGCGCACGTCGGCCTTGCGTGTGGTCGACGAGCCCAGGCGCTCGTACTCGCCCGTCTGCAAAACCCGCAGGAGCTTGGCTTGCGCCGGGGCCGACAGCGTGCCCATCTCGTCGAGAAACAGGGTGCCACCATGGGCTGCCTCGAAGCGGCCCACGCGCAGTTTCTGCGCGCCGGTGAAGGCGCCCGCCTCGGCCCCGAACAGCTCGGCCTCGAACAGGTTGTCGGGCAGGGCGCCCACGTTGACCTTGATGAAGGGCTTGTCCTTGCGCCGGGAATTGGCCTGGACGATCTCGGCCAGCTTCTCCTTGCCCGAGCCGTTCGGTCCCGTGATGAGCACCGGCGCGTCCGATGGTGCCACCGTG